>JBKPJW010000001.1:0-3064 GCA_046730875.1 Actinomycetota bacterium
TCATGATCCTCATAATTAGCGTCGTTTTGGTGGTCGCTGCAGCAGGCCTGGCGGGCGCGACGGTTCTCATCCCGCGCACCCCCACCGTTCCGCTGGAACGCCGTCGGCCCTTCCGTACGGAGTCGGACTCGCAGTTGACCCGCTTTGCCGGTTCCGCCGTCGATATGATCGAAAGCTTCCTGGCCAAGCGCAACGTCCGGTTTTTCCGCCGGGAGGCCCTTGAGAACGCGGGGCTGCGCCTGAGCCAGGCCGATTTCCTATTGCTGGTATTCATCGGAGCCTTCGTAGGCGGGCTCGTGGGCCTCGTGGTGGCGGGTCCGCTGCTGGCGATCCTGCTGGTGCTTGCGGCGCCTTTCGTGGGGCACCTTGTCCTGGGTTTCCTGGCGGGCAAGCGGCGCGCCAAATTCGATGACCAGCTGGGCGATACCTTGCAGCTGCTCTCCGGCAGTTTGCGCGCGGGTCACAGTATTCTGCGCGCCATCGACGCCGCGGCCACCGAATCCCAGGCCCCCACTTCCGAGGAAATGCGCCGCGTCATCTCGGAGACGAGCCTGGGGCGGGACCTGCTGTCCTCGCTCAACGACACGGCGGAACGGATGAAAAACGAGGACTTCGTCTGGATCTCCCAGGCCATCCAGATCAACCGCGAAGTGGGCGGGAATCTCGCCGAGGTGATGGACCAGGTGAATGAAACCATCCGCGAACGCAGCGAAATCAAGGGGCACATCAAGTCCCTGGCCGCGGAGGGCAAGTTCTCTGCCTACATCCTGATGGCCATGCCGTTTGGCATTGTTGCCATGCTGATGCTGGTCAGCCCCGGGTACATGGACAAGATGTTCACCACCCTTCTTGGCGGAATCTTGATTGTGGCTTCTGTCATCCTGATGACCATTGGCGGTCTGTGGATGCGCAAGATTATTGACCTGAAGTTCTGAGCCGGCCGTGGATCCTTTGATTGTTCTCGCGCTCCTCCTGATCTGCCCGGCACTCGGCTATCTGGTGTGGACCTTGCTGTCGGCCGATAAGAAGGGCCAGACCACCGCCCGGGAGATTCTGTCCCGGGGAGCGCACCGAGCGGAGGAGGACAAGAAAGCCGGTACGGGATTTATCGAGAAGCTCGGGTACCGTCTTACCCCGGCCGCCTACGTGCTCAAACTCGACCGCCTGCTGTCCCTTGCCGGCCGCCCGGCCAACATTCCCCTGGGCCGGCTGCTTGCCGCCAAACCTGCTCTGGGTCTAGTGGGCGCAATGCTCGGACTGTTCCTGAGCTCCATCGGCTCGACTCCGATCATCAAGCTGGTCGGCGTTTTTGTTGTGTTTCTGGGCTACTTCATCCCGGACCTGATGCTCTACAGCAAGGGCATGGAGCGGCAGAAAGCCATGCAGTTGGAGCTCGCCAACACCTTGGATCAGATGCTGATTTCTGTGGAAGCCGGCCTTGGCTTCGAGGGGGCCATGGCCCGTGCCGGCGAGAACGGCAAGGGTCCATTGGCCGAGGAACTGGTGCGCACGCTGCAGGACATGCAGGTGGGCCGCAGCCGCCGCGAGTCCTACCTCGCCCTCGCTGAACGCACCAACCTCCCGGAGCTTCGGAGCTTCGTGCAGGCTGTGGTGCAGGCAGACACATACGGTATCGCCATCAGCCGGGTCTTGCGCGTTCAGGCCAAGGTGATGCGCGTCAAGCGCCGGCAGCGGGCCGAAGAAAAGGCCATGAAGCTGCCGGTTATGATTCTCTTCCCGCTCCTCTTCTTTATCTTTCCGGTCCTGTTCATTGCCATCTTGGGCCCTGCCGTCATCAACACGATTGAGACGTTCAGCGGCCAGTAGCAGCTCTGACCTCCAGACCTCCGTGCCTTCGGGGAAACCTCAGCACACCGACGAGATAGCCGAAAGGTTTCCGCAGGATCACGCGGTGCGGCGGGCATCGGCCGGAGCAGCAAGTAGCGTGGGCACATGTCCTTCCTAGGTGCGCCAGATGACGGCGATGCAAACACTGGCTCCTCCGCCGACAGCTCCCCGTCTGATGCGGGCGTGGCCCCAACGGCTGCCGTAAACGCGAAGCGCCCGATCGTGGACCCCTCGGCCCTCCAGGAACTTGGCTCACAGCTGGACAGCCCTTCAGTGGCCACGGGATTCGCGCGGGACTACACCAAAATGTGGGATCAGCGCTATCAGTCCCTCGCCACGTCCCTGGATAACGGTGACGAGGCCGCGGCACTGGACGCCATCCTGAGCCTGAAGACGTCCTCAGCGATGGTGGGCGGAGTTCGTCTGGCCGAGCTCTCCAGAGAGCTCGAGGACGCCATCCGCGTCCGCGATGCCGACCTGGCCCGGTTGCTCCTGCATGAAGTCGCGGAGAGTGGAAACGACACAGTGGACGAACTGCAGCTCAGGCACAACCTCGGGGATGACTAGTCCAACGGGGGCGTGAGCCGATACCCGACGCCGCGGACCGTCTGGAGCCAACGAGGTTGCAGCGGATCCTCCCGTAGCTTGCGGCGCAGGTTGCCGATATGCACTTCGACGGCACGCTCGTCGGACTCACTGATGTAGGCATCAGCCCTGTAATGCTCGCCCCGCACCACCCGCACCAGCTCGGTCTTCGACCGGACGGCACCAGCCCCCTTCAACAGGGCATGCAGGAGATCGAACTCGCTGCGCGTCAGGCTGGTAGGAATGCCGTCAACGGCGACCGAACGGGTGTGCGGGTTCAGTACCAGGCCGTTGTGCCGGAATTCCGAATCGTCGTACGGGACAAGTGGCTTCAGAGGAGCCGTTCCCGGGTCCGCGGACGTGGCACCGAGGACGTCCTGCCGAGGACGGCGCATCATCGCAGCCACGCGGGCTCGAAGCTCGCGCGGCCGGAACGGTTTGGTCATGAAATCGTCGGCACCGGTATGCAGCGCGGTCAGAGTGTCCATCTCGTCCGTCCTCGCCGTCAGCATGACCACGTAGGCGTCGCTGAACTGCCGAATCCGGCGCAGGACTTCAAAGCCGTCAATATCGTGGAGGCCAACGTCCAAGGTGACAACACTGGCTTTCTGATTCCGTACCACCTCGACCC
>JBKPJW010000002.1:0-6023 GCA_046730875.1 Actinomycetota bacterium
AGCCGAAAGCCTGTTTGTTTCCGAGGCGACCGTCAAGACACACCTCAGGAGCATACTGGGCAAGCTGGAACTCGGGACACGGCTGCAGCTGGTGGCCTTTGCCTACGAGCGCCGGCTTCTCGGCTGAGACCTGAGAGCCGCGGCTGAGAGACCCGCCGGCTGAGACCTGGGACCCGCCGGCTGAGACCAGCCAGCGGGCCGGCCGCGTCACCCCGACCGTTCGTCAGAAGCTCGTCGTCTGCGTCAAGTAGCCGTAGTACCGCGAACTGATCGGGTGGACAGGATCGCCATCGAAGCCGTAGTTGTGGTGCCGCTTCGTGTATCCCCGTGTCAGGTCCAGGTACTGCTCCATGACCTGCTCGGCTGAACCCGTGCAGGCCTTCTGGCTGATGCACAGGGCCACGGACCCTGCCACGGCCGGGCTGGCGAAGCTGGTGCCATGGTTCACGCTGTAGCCGCCGGGGACGGTGGAGAGCATGCAGACGCCGGGACCGGCGACCGTGTGGGCCTTGTCATCGCTCGTGGTGGCGAAATTGGAGAAGAACGCCGGTCCGTCATCCTTTTGCCCGAACCTTGAAAAGTCCTGTGTGCCGCACATCGGGGCGGCGTCGCCGCCGGCCTTTCCGTCGAAGTCGCCCATGGCGGTGGCGGTCAGCACCTGGTCGTAGGTGGCCGGGATGGTAGTGGCGAAGTCCTCTCCGGCGTTGCCGGCCGCGACGGCGTACGTGACGCCGGCCCGGACGGAACGGCAAATGGCGTAATGCATCGCATCCGTGCCCTTCCCGCAGTTAGGCGTGTCCGGGCCGCCGCCGGCGATGCTGATGTTGGCCACGGCGATGTCGTTGTCCGGGTCCTCGTCCTTCTGTGTGGAAGTAACCCAGTCGATGGCGCAGATCAGGCTCTCCTCGGAGATCACGCCGAGGTCGTCAACCACCCGGACGGACCACAGGGGGGTCCCCGGGGCGGTCCCGATAACGCCCTGGGAGTTGTTCCGTGCGCCGATTACGCCAGCGACAAACGTCCCGTGCCCCAGAACGTCAATGGGGGTCACGTCCACCGGCGAGCCGGACTGGCAATCAACGCCGCCCTTGACGTTCAGGTCCGGGTGGGTCGCGTCGATGCCGCTATCGATTACGGCGACGTTGACATTAATCCGCGAGGGCCCCTTGTCGAGGGCCTTCCGGACGTTGGAGTCCGTTCCGGCGATCCGCTTCCGCCACTCGGGCGTCTGCTGGCTGGCCGCGGCGCCAAGATCCTCCGGCTGCTGAAAGCTTCGGCTGGCAGTGACGAAGTCGACGTTGGGGTCGGCCTGCAGGCGTTGCGCCTGGGACGCCGTCAGGGTGGCAGAGTAACCGTTCACAGCGTTGCGGTAGACCTTCGATGCGGCGAATCCGTAGGCGCTCTGCTGGGCGGCCGCCGCCGCTCCGGGATCCACGACGCCGTCCTTGAGCACCACGATGTAGTTTTGTGCTTTTTCGGCTGCGGCCGAGGGGGCCGCTGCCGCCAGGCCGAAACCAGCGACCAGCACGACGACCGCCAGCGAGGCCAGTTCACGCCGGAACGAGAGTCTGTCCGGTCGGGGAACGGCGCTTCGCTGGTGTCTGCGCGGGGCTCGCGCCACCGGCGCTGACTGCGGTTTTGATGCCTTGCGGCTGGCTCTGCGGAACATCGTGGCCTCCCATTAAGCGAGTTCGCTAATTCGAGTGCCCCCCGCCCACATCTTAGGCCTCCGGCCGCTTAACACACGAGACCTTCGGAAAAACTCGCCGCTGTCTTAGACGAGGCTGTCTTCCCGCAGGCCGGGCTGGTTCTCCGATGCCCGGGCGGCGGCGTGGGCACCGGCCGCGGCGTGCACGGCGTGCGCTGTGCGGACGTGGTGGCCAAACGGGTTGAACCGACTGAAGCCGAGCTCGGCAAAGGCGTAGGCGGCCTCGGCGTGCTCGGACCGGTCCACTCCGGCGAGTTCGTCCTCGCGGCTGACCCGGAACCCGAGCGTCTTGTGGATGGCGAGCCCGATCACGGCGGTCCCGAGGCCGGACACGGCCACCGTAATGAGGACCGCAACAGTCTGCGCGATGAGCTGGTGGAGCCCGCCGCCATAGAACAGGCCGCCGCCGGCGCCGTCCACCGGGAGGGCGATGAAGCCCAGTGAAAGGGTGCCGATGAGGCCGCCGCCGAGGTGAACACCGACGACGTCGAGCGAGTCATCGAAGCCGAACTTGAACTTCAGGTCCACGAATACCGCACAGGCTGCACCGGCCACGAAGCCCAGGCCCAGCGCGGCGAGCGGACTGATGTTGGCGCACGACGGCGTGATCGCCACCAGCCCGGCAACGGCCCCGGATGCGGCACCCAGGGAAGTGTGGTGACCGTGGCGGATCTTCTCCGTGACCAGCCAGCTGATCATGGCCGCGGCGGGGGCTGCCAGGGTGTTTACCCAGATCAGGCCTGCCTGCTCGACGGTGGTGGCGGCGCCGGCGTTGAAGCCGAACCAGCCGAACCAGAGAATGCCCGCGCCGAGCATGATGAAGGGGATGTTGTGAGGGCGGTGCCCGGGGTCCTTGCCGAAGCCGTGCCGGTTTCCCAGGATCAGGACCAGTACCAGTGCGGCAGTACCGGACGCGATTTCCACCACGGTGCCGCCGGCGAAGTCGATGACCTGGCCGAAGACGGCACTGACGGCGCCGCCGGCACTCATGAGGCCGCCGCCCCAGACCATGTACGCCAACGGGCAGTACACGAGGGTGATCCAGATCGGCACGAACAGCGCCCAGGACGTGAATTTCGTACGGTCCGCGATGGCGCCGCTGATGAGGGCAACGGTGAGAATGGCAAAAGTTGCGCTGTAGCCGGCCTTGATCAGGTCCGGCGAACCGATGAGGCTGCTGAGGCCGAAGCTGGCGAGCGGGTTGCCGACCACGCCGAGGAAGCCCTGGCCAGTGCTCATCGAGTAGCCCCAGAGGACCCACACGACACCGACGATTCCGACCGAGACGAAGCTCATCATCATCATGTTGAGCGAGGCCTTGGCCCGCGTCATACCGCCATAAAAGAGGCCCAATGCGGGGGTCATCAGCAGCACGAGCGCCGCCGACACAATCATCCAGACGCTTCCAGCAGTGAGTTCCACCGGGGGTCCCTTCTCGTCAGTCTTCCGTTCCGGGACACGTCGCCACCGGCCCCCCGATCCGGAGTTAATCCTCCCCGAGCCGTGTTTCCGGCAAGGGGACGAAAAGTTGCAGGCGCGTTACGGGAATCGCGACCGTGTGAAGATCGCGTGACCGCCGTGTTTCGGGAATGTAAACGCGACCTCTCAGGCGCCTGCCCGGGACGCAGCGCACGGGAACCGTCAGCCAGGCCGGAACGGCGCGCCCCTACCCGGGCGCGGGGGCCTGCTCGAGTGGGATCACGAGGCAGCGGTCGGACGCGTTCCAGTCGCCCAAAGTGCCCAGATGCCGGCTCCGCCGCTGCATCCGGGCGGCAATGTCGGGCGCCGCCCGGCGGGCACGACGGGCCTGAAATTCATCGATGATCGTGGGATACAGCCGCAGCCTGCGGGGTTCGCCGCCGTCGGCGTCGAGCATGAAGACGAATGACTGGTCATTGCGCTCGACGGGGTCCACAGCGTAATCATCAATGAAATCTCCGGCGCTGTAGATGATCGGGCGGTTCCGGTGGATCCCGACGCCGCGGAAAATGTGAGGCGAGTGGCCGAACACGACGTCGGCCCCGGTATCGATGAGTTCCCGGGCCAGATCCTGATGCCGGGCGGGGACGTCGGTGCCCCAGTTGCCTCCCCAATGGGCAGAGACGATGAGGAACTGGACACGGGCCTTGGTCCGTCGGACCAGGTCCAAAAGTGCCGCGCCGCGCCGGCCGCCCTCGTCCACGGGAACGTAGTGAATTCCGGGCGCCGTGTCACTGGCCGCCCAGTCGGGCTGGTTGTCCGTGAAAGCAATGAAGCCAACGGCGGTCCCGCCCACCCGCCGCACGGCCGGCCTCACGGCGGCGTCCAGGTCCAGACCGGCCCCGGCATGCAGGATGCCGCTGCCGTCCAGCACCGGAAGCATTTCCCGGAACGCGTCCGCACCGAAATCCAGGACGTGGTTGTTGGCCAGCGAGACGACGTCGATCCCGGCGGCCAGCAGGCTGGCCACGTTTTTCGGGTCTGAGCGGAAATGAAAGATCTTGCCCGGCTCGGGCTCCCCGCCGGAAGCCAGGACGCACTCAAGGTTGGCGAATCGAACGTCCGCCTGGCGCAGGAGCTCCAGGGTGTCGCCCCACGGATAGTCGGGCCGCGCCGTTGCCAGGTGCCGGTTCACCAGGCGGCCCAGCATGACGTCTCCCAGCAGCGCAATCCGCATGGCCAACCGGTCCGTCAGGTCATGATCCGGGGCTAGCTTTGGTAGCCCTCGACCTCGCTGACCGGCCGCGCCTCCGCCTCGTCCGGGTTCTCGCCGTAGTGAGTTTTGGCGCGCCGCTGGCGGAGCAGATCCCAGCACTGATCCAGCTGTTCTTCCACCTGTTGGAGCCGCAGGATGTCCGGGGCTCCGGCTGCACCGGGCTGGGTGGAGCCTTCGCGGAGGCTGTGTTCTTCCGCCACCAGTGCCTTGATTCGCTCCAGGATGTCCTGGTTGTCCACGGTGTCCTCTTTTCGTCCGATGGCGGCTGGGTCCACAGGACTCGCCGTAGGTCCGATTCCAGCCTACGGAGCCGGGGACGCCGTGAACAGAGGCCGCCGCGGCCGGTCCGCCTAGCCGAGGAGTTCGTCCGGGTAGCACCAGCGCCAGTCCTCGCCCGGCTCAATGCTGCGCATGACGGGGTGGCCGCTGGCCTGGAAGTGTCTGTAGGCGTGGGTTCCCGGCGAGGAATCGCAGCAGGCCACGTTGCCGCATTGCACGCACATCCGCAGGTGAACCGTTGTGGTGCCTTCCCGTTCGCAGGCGGTGCAGAATGCATCCGGCGGGACGGCCGGATCCGGGGCGGTCTCCAGATGGGGACAAACGCCGCGGGGCCGGGCGATCCCCTCGCCGCCGCGGATGCCGTCACTGTCCGGTTCCTCCAGTGTGGCGTCCAGCATGGACTCTTCGACGTCGAGGCGGTCAAGGACGTTGACCAGGACCTCATGGGCGTATTCGCCGCCGCGCCGCAGCTCGAGGACCTTGGCGCGCTCGGCGTCCAGCATCGCCAGCCGCAGTTGGGCGTAGCGCTGGCTGGGAGTGAGGGCTTCGGCGGACCGGCGGCCCAGCCGCTCCCAAGCGGCCAGCCCGCGTTCCTGGGTTCGCCGCTTCAGCATCGCCACGACCTCGGGCGGGTCGCTGTCCGATTGCAGTTCCTGGAGCCGCTGCACGCCCGCCGCCGTTGCCATCTGCATCAGCGAGGCCTCGTTGAGTGCGTCCTCGCGGGGGTCCGGTCCCTTCACACGCAGCCACCGGACCAGGGCCGGGAGCGTGAAGCCCTGCAGGGTCAGCGTGCCTGCCACCACTACGAGGGCCATCAGGATCAGCACGGACCGGTGTTCCAGTTCTGCCGGCAGGACCAGGACGGCGGCCAGCGTCACGACGCCGCGCATGCCTGCCCAGGATACGATTGCGGGATACTGCCAGGGCGGCGCAGGATCCGCGCGACGGACCGCGGGAATGAGCCGGGGCAGGTGCGTGGTGGGAAAGACCCAGACCGGACGCAGGACCAGTACGGCCAGCAGCACCACGGCACAGCCGAACCAGATTCGTTCCGGACCCAGCGAGTCATCCCGGACGCCCTCGATGATGGTCCGGACCTGCAGCCCGATCAGGAGGAACACGGAGTTCTCCAACAGGAACTGGACGGTGTGCCAATTGCTGCGCTGGCTCAGCCGTGCGGCCCCATTCGGCATGGACGGCGCCTTGGTTCCCATGATCAGCCCGGTGACGACGACGGCCAGGACGCCGGAGGCGTGGATCGCTTCCGCCGGGAGGTAGGCCACGAGCGGGGCGATCAGGGAAATGGAGGTGTTGATGGACACGTTGCGGATGCGTTTGCGG
>JBKPJW010000003.1:0-4253 GCA_046730875.1 Actinomycetota bacterium
GCCGCTGACCTGCCGACGCCGACCTGCCGACGCCGCTGACCTGCCGACGCCGTCGTCCGCCGTCGGCGCTGACCTGCCGACGCCGACCTGCCGCCGCTGCGGACACGTGCCTGCCCGCCGCCCCGCCGCGCGTCGCCAGCCGCCACAACCTAGTTGCGGATGCCGAGCGCTTCCAGCATGGGGCGGAACTTTGCCCACGTCTCGGCGAGCTCCGTCTCCGGCACGGAGCCGTCCACCACGCCGCAGCCCGCGTACAGCCGGACCGTGTCTCGGGATTCGATCACGGCGCCCCGCAGGGCGATGCCCCACTCGCCGTTGCCGGCCGCGTCAAGCCAGCCCACCGGCCCCGCGTACGGGCCTCGGTCCAGGTGCTCCAGCTTGCGGATGAGTGCCCCCGCCACGGTAGTGGGCGTGCCGCAGACGGCGGCTGTCGGATGCAGCGCATTGATCAGGGCCAGGCACGTGGGGACGTGGCCCTCCACTTCGGCCAGCTCGGCCTTGACGTCCGAGGCCAGGTGCCACACGTTGGGCAGCTCCAGGATGAACGGCTCGCTGTGGGCGTTCATGGCCTCGGAAAACGGGGCCAGCTGCGTGGTCAGCGACTGGATCGCAATGTCATGTTCGTGCCGCTGCTTCTCGGAACCCGCCAGCACGCGCTCGGCGAACTCCAGCGGGGAGCCCTCCATGCCGTCGGCATCGCGGCGGTCCAGGGTGCCAGCCAGGACACGGGCCTGCGCGGTGCGGCCCTCCACCTGAATCAGCATCTCGGGCGTGGCACCCACCAGGCCGTCTACCCCGTATGTCCAGCATTCGCGGTACCGCGCCGACAGCTCGCGCAGCACCTGCGCGGCATTGACGCCGGTGGGGACTGTGGCCACGACGTCCCGCGCCAGCACCAGCTTCTCCAGGGCGCCGGTGCGGATCTCCTGCACCCCGGCGGCGACCGCGGCCATCCAGTCTTCCTCGCTCAGCGAGCCGGTGTGCAGCGTCGCCCCGGCGGCCAGGGGCAGGGGACGCACGACGGCGGCACTCGGCCGCGCGGCGCCGGGCGCCGGGCGCCCGACAACGGCGGTGGCGGTGTCTGCACTTCCGCCGACGGTACTGACGGCACTGGCGCTGATTGCACTGCCGCCGTCGGTGCTGACGGTGCCAAGCCAGCGGTCCAGGGCGGCGTGGGCCCCAGCTTCGGTGAGGTCGCCGTCGTCGAACGTGAGCTGGGTCAGCCAGGCCTGGCCGCTACGGAGGCCCACGACGATTTCGGGGACCAGCAGGCGGGACTGGTGCGCGGAAACTTTGGAGAAGGCGAAGGAGCCGAACGCGACGGGGCCGGTGCCGGGGCAGTCCACGGTGTCCTTGATGTCGGCCTCGAGGACCAGGTGGCGCCACCAGATGTCAGCTTCCAGGAACCGCTCGGGACCGGTGGCGGTGAACCGGGCGATCTCGCCGAAGCCCACGAGGCCGGCTTCGCGGCGGGTCCAGCAGAGGACATCGTCCCGGACCAGAAACGACGGCAGACCCCCGGGGAAAGTTTCGGCATCGAGGGGGACTGTCAAGGTGCGGAACGTGCTCGTCATGATTGCATAACACTAACCCGTGATGGTCCCGGCCGTGGATTGGCCGTGGATTGGTCCTCCATAGACAGGGGTTCGGCCGCGGCTTGGCCACGGCTTGGCCCTCGATCGGCCGGGGCTTGGCCCTCGATCGGCCCTCGATTGGCCCCGGTTCGTCCGCGGATCCCCTGCGGACCGACGGGCGGCCGCGGCGGATGCATGCGGCGGGTCGGACCGTTGCCGCAGGTGAAGGGCGCGCTGGTCGGCGGCCCGTTCGTGGCCGAGCAGATCATTTGAGACAATGACATGGTGAACCGAGCATCCTTGGATAAGCGTCCTGACGAAGTAGCCACGATGTTTGACGACGTCGCACCCAAATACGACGTCGTCAACGATGTTCTGTCGTTGGGGCAGACGCGCCGCTGGCGCAGGATCGTGGTCGAGGCCATGGGTGTATCGCCGGGCCAGCGCGTGCTGGACCTTGCCGCCGGCACCGGCACATCCAGCGAGCCGTACGCCGACGCCGGGATCAACGTCATCGCCTGTGACTTCTCCCTGGGCATGCTCAAGGTCGGCAAGCGCCGCCGTCCGGACATCGACTTCATCGCCGGGGACGCCACCCGCCTGCCGTTCGCGGACGACACCTTTGACGCCAGCACCATCTCCTTCGGCCTGCGCAACGTCAACGAGCCCAAGAAGGCCCTCACCGAACTGCTGCGGGTCACCAAGCCCGGCGGCCGCCTTGTTATTGCGGAGTTCTCGCAGCCGGTGGTGCCGCTTTGGCGCACCATGTACACCGAATACCTCATGCGGGCCCTGCCGGCCATCGCCGTGAAGGTCTCCTCCAACCCGGACGCCTACGTCTACCTCGCCGAGTCCATCCGCGCCTGGCCGGACCAGGACCACCTGGCGGCCTGGCTGCAGGAAGCCGGCTGGGACTCCGTCACGTACCGCAACCTCAGCGGCGGCATCGTCGCCGTGCACCGGGCACAGAAGCCCCTGGCCGGCCCCGGTGCGGGAGCTGCCGCCATTGCCGCCCACACCGGACCCGTGGCCAAGCTGCGCCGCAACATCACCCGGCCCGGGCGTTAGCTCGGCGTCGTGAATGTACTGATCGTCGGAGCGGGTCCGGCAGGATCCACCGCCGCCTACTACCTAGCCAAAGCCGGCATTGACGTCACAGTGCTGGAGAAAACCAGCTTTCCCCGCGAAAAGGTCTGCGGCGACGGCCTTACTCCGCGCGCGGTCCGCGAGATCCAGAAGCTGGGACTCGCCCATCCGGAAACCGAGGGCTGGCGGCGGAACAAGGGCCTGCGCCTGATCGCCGGCGGCCGCACCATCGAACTGCCCTGGCCCGAGGTCTCCGACTTCCCGCAGTACGGGCTGATCCGGACCAGGCTCGGCTTCGACGAGGAACTGGCCCGGCACGCGGAGTCCGCGGGCGCCGTCGTGCTGGAACGCCACAGCGTGTCCGAGGCCCTGCGCGCCGAGGACGGCCGCGTCACGGGCGTCCGAGCCGCGCTGCTGGACGGCTCCGGGCGCAAGACGGGCGAGACGCGCGACTTCACCGCCGACGTCGTCCTCGCTGCGGACGGCAACTCCACCCGCACCGCCGTCTCACTCGGGATCCAAAAGCGCGATGACCGGCCGCTGGGCGTCGCCGTGCGCACCTACTTCACCTCACCCCGGCACGAGGACGACTGGATGGAGGGCTGGCTCGAGCTCCCCGGCCGCGACGGCAAACTCCTGCCCGGCTACGGCTGGGTCTTCGGCGTCGGCGACGGCACCTCCAACGTGGGCCTCGGCATCCTGAACTCCTCGAAGGACTTCGGCAAGCTGGACTACAAGCAGGTCCTACGCGAATGGACCGCCGGCATGCCCGCCGACTGGGGCTTCACCCCGGAGAACCAGGTGGGCGAGATCCGCGGCGCCGCGCTGCCCATGGGCTTCAACCGGACCCCGCACTACTCCCCGGGCCTGCTGCTCCTCGGCGACGCCGGCGGCATGGTGTCCCCGTTCAACGGCGAGGGCATCTCCTACGCCATGGAGTCCGCCCGCTTCGCGGCCGAATTCATTATCGACGGCGCCGCCCGGTCCGCCTCGGCAGGCTGGAGCGCGTCCGACGCCGACGCGCACCTTGCGCGGTACGCCGACTACGTGCGCCAGCAGTGGGGCTCGCACTTCACGCTGGGCCGGGCGTTCGCCGCCCTGATCGGCAAGCCCGCCGTGATGAAACTAGCCCTCCGGACCGGCATGCCTGTCCCGGTGCTCATGCGATTCGTGGTGCGGATGCTGGCCAATCTCACCGATCCTGCCGCCAAAGGCTTCGAGGACCGGGTCATCCGGATCCTGGAATCCCTGGTTCCCGCCACGTCCAACAAGGCCGCGCCCACCACGGACAGCGTTCCGCGCACCGGCACCGACTCCGCGGTTTCCGCAACAAAAGTTAGGGTTAACCCGTGACCAACTCTGCAGACCAAAGCTGGACGCACGCCGGACACGGCCTGCCGAGCTCTGAACCCGACCTGAACACGACGGCGATCGCCACCGGCCTGCAACTACCGGCAGGCTTCGCGGCCATTGCGGGCGACCCCGTACTGGGCCCCGCGCTCACCACCAACCTGGCGCGGGTCGAGAAGAAGCTGCGCGAGGCCATTGCCAACTCCGATCCGCTGGCTGACGCAACGTCGCGTCATCTCGTGG
>JBKPJW010000004.1:0-6971 GCA_046730875.1 Actinomycetota bacterium
TCGGATGCCCCGCGCCCCCGCACAGGGCCTGCGCCTTAGGTCAGGACCAGGCAGAACGGGTGGCCGCTGGGGTCCGAGTAGACGCGGAAGGTCTCAGTGCCGCCCGTCAGGCGGGTGGCGCCGAGCCGGAGGACTTCCGCCTCGGCGGCGTCGAGGTCGGAGACCTTCACGTCCACGTGCATCTGCTGGGGATGCTCGGCGTCCGGCCACTGCGGCCGGACCAGCCGGTCCACGCGCTGGAAGGCGACGGCGGGACGGTCGGCGGCGTCGCCGATGGAAATCCAGTCCGGATCCTCTTGCACCCGGATCATGCCCAGCAGCTCCTGGTAGAAGGTCGCGAGCTTGTCCGGCTCCTCGCAGTCGATCACGAGTGCCTGCCATTTTCCGATCATTGGATCTCTCCTTATCCGGACGTACGCTGTCAGGGCCTTGGGCCGTGGCCTTATTTGAGGAAAAGCCGGCGCAGGCGGCTCGTGGTGAGCAGGACGCCGAGGGCGATCATGACGAGGTAGTAGCCAACATGCACGGCGGTGGCCGGGGTGAACGCGCCCGCGCTGATCTGGCGCAGCAGTTCCACCCCGTGCCACAGCGGCATGGCCTGGATGAGCCACTGGATGGACTGCGGGTAGACACTGAGCGGGTAGAACGTCGCGCTGAACAGGAACATTGGCAGCATCACGAAGTTGATCCAGTCCATTTGCTGGAAGGTCTTCATGAAGCTCGTGATCCCCATGCCGAAGCTCGCGAAGCCGAAGGCGATGAGGACCGACGCCGGAATCATCAGGATGGCCCACGGTGTGGTGATCAGACCCATCACGGCCATGACTGCCGTGAAGCCGGTCGCGTACATGGCCCCCCGCAGCAGGGCCAGGAAGATCTCGCCCATGGCCACATCCAGCGGCCCCAGCGAGGTGTAGAGCATGCCCTGGTACAGCTTGGCGAAGTTCATCTTGAAAAAGACATTCCACGTGGAGTCGTAGACGGCCCCGTTCATGGCGGACACCGCCAGCAGCCCCGGCGCGATGTACGCGGCGTAGCTGATCTCCTGGCCGCCGGGGCCCTGGACGGAACCGACGATTGCGCCCAGGCCCACGCCCATGGAGATCAGGTACAGCACGGGTTCGAAGAACCCGGAGACCATGACCATCCAGTTGCTGCTCTTGGTCGCCATCAGCCCGCGGGCGACGACGGCGCGGACGTTGCGGGAGTAGATGGGACCGAAACGCCGGTTGCGTGCGGCGTCGGTGACGCTGTGGTCCCCCACGTTGAAACTTCCGGTGAGCGCGCTCACGAGCCCATCCTTTTGACGAACTGGCGCTTGGTCAGGACCCAGCCGGCGGCCGCTAGGGCCAGCAGGAAGACGAGGTGGACGATGGTCAGCCACGGCTCTTCCTCGTACCCGTAGCTGACCACGCGGCCAAGTTCCGTTCCATGCCAGATCGGTGAGATCCAGCCGATCCAGCGGACGCCGAGCGGAAGCGTGTCCAGCGGGAAGAACGTGCCCGAGAAGAGGAACAGCGGCATGACGATGAACCGCATGACCATGGCGAACTGGCCCCGGTCATCCTTGATGGTGGCCGCGTAGGCCATGAGCGGCAGGCCGAAGGACAGGCCGGCGAGCGTGGCGATGAAGATTGACACCCAGCCCCAGGCGCTTGGCGCGGCCCCGAAGAACGCGACGACGGCGAAGTAGATGGCCGACTGCAGGAGGAAGCGGACGGTCACGGCGATGATCTGGCCGCCGGCGATTTGTTCCGGCGTCAGCGGCGAGGCATGCGGGCCATAGTAGACGCGCCGCCACTTGAAGCCGTCCATCACGGGAAACGTGAACTCATTGGCGGCCGTCATGACGGCGGCAGAGATCAGCAGGGCCGGTGCGATGAAAGTCAGGTAGCTGACCCCGCCGAAGACACCGGCGCCGTTGGCCTCAACCAGCGTGGCCAGGCCCACGCCCATCGCGAACAGGTAGGCCACCGGCTGCCCCACGCCGTACATGACGATGGTCCAGCCGTAGCCCTTCATGACGCGCAGGACCTGTTCGGCGTAGTAAAAGGCGCCCCAGCGGCGGGCTCGGGCGGCCGAGACTTCAGGCGAGTGTGCGCGCAGAACCTGCAGCGCCGCCGTCGTACCCGCCGCCTGTGCTGCCGGTGTCCCCTTAGTCACCTCTGTCTTCTCAGTCAGCTCTTTCCTTTTAGTCAACGAGGCTCCTGCCCGTCAGGCGCAGGAAGACGTCTTCGAGCGAGGAGCGGCGGACCAGCGAGGTGACGGGCCGCAGGCCCCGGGCGGTGACCTGCTCCAGGGCGGCCTCGCCGTCGTGGGCGTAGATGAGCACCCGGTCCGGCAGGGTTTCCAGGCGTTCGCCGATGCCGCCGAGCTCGGCGCCGACGCTCGCGTTGCGCTCCGAGCCGAAGCGCAGTTCGAGGACTTCACGGGTGGAGTATTCGCGGATCAGGCTGGCCGGAGATCCCTCGGCCATGATCCTGCCCTTGTCCACCACAATCAGCCGGTCGCACAGCTGCTCGGCCTCGTCCATGTAGTGCGTGGTGAGGATCAGGGTGACGCCCTGTTCCTTGAGCCGGAACAGCCGGTCCCAGAGGATGTGGCGGGCCTGCGGGTCCAGGCCGGTGGTCGGTTCGTCCAGCAGCAGGATCCGCGGCTCGTTGATGAGCGAGCGGGCGATGGTCAGGCGTCGCTTCATGCCGCCGGAAAGGGCGTCCACCTTGGACTTGGCCTTGTCCGTGAGCTGGGCGAACTCCAGCAGCTCGTCGGCCTTGGGTTTGAGGTAGCTCATGGGCAAGCCGAAGTAGCGGCCGTAGACCAGCAGGTTGTCCCGGACTTTCAGTTCCTCGTCCAGGTTGTCCTGCTGCGGCACCACCCCCAGGTGGGCGCGGACTTCCGGGCCGTGCTCTTCGGGGTCCAGGCCCATGATGCTCAGGCTGCCGGAGGTGCGCTGCGAGACCCCGCCGATCATCTTCATCGTGGTGGACTTGCCGGCGCCGTTGGGGCCCAGCAGGCCGAAGGCTTCCCCGGCGGGGACGCGGAAGGAGATGCCGTCGACGGCGGTGACGTCGCCGTAGCGTTTGGTGAGGTTCTCGGCGGTGATGACGTACTGCGGAGCGGCGTCAGAAGGGCTGCTCACGGACGATGCTTTCGACGCAATTTCGGACACCCGCACCACGGTAGTGGATACCCGGAAACTATGAAAGAGTCTTTTCGTAAAAACTCCGGACGTATCCGTTCCGTTATCCCCGCCGGCACGCAACGCCCCCGTCCTGTGCTCTTGGTGCGGCCGCAGCTAACGACACAGGGCACCTTAACGACACAGGGCACCTGCTCCGCGGGAAGCAGGTGCCCTCTCATCAGGGGATCCCTAGGCGGGCCCCGACTGGCTTTCCTCTGCCAAGTGGCGTTCTGCCGTCTCCACCACATTGGCCAGCAGCATGGCGCGGGTCATCGGGCCCACACCTCCCGGGTTGGGCGAAATCCAGCCGGCCACCGTGGCCGCGGCCGGGTCAACATCTCCCGTGACCACGGCCTTGCCGTTGCCGTCGTCGACCCGGCTGACGCCGACGTCCAGCACGATCGCCCCGGGCTTGAGGTCCCTGGCCTTGATCATGTGCGGCTGCCCGGCGGCGGCGATGACGACGTCGGCCTGCCGGAGTTCTGCCGGCAGGTCCACGGTGCCGGTGTGGGCCAGGATCACCGTGGCGTTGACGTCCTTGCGGGTCAGCAGGAGTCCCACCGGCCGGCCGATGGTGACGCCGCGGCCCACCACGAGGACGCGCTTGCCGTTCAGGTCGATTCCGTGCCTAGTCAGCAGCTCCACGCAGCCCTTGGGCGTGCAGGGCAGCGGAGACTTCATGGGTCCGCCGACGTTGGCGACGAGCCGGCCCAGGTTCATCGGGTGCAGGCCGTCGGCATCCTTTTCGGGATCCATGGCCTCCAGGATGACGTCCTGGTCGATGTGCTTGGGCAGCGGCAGCTGGACGATGTAGCCGGTGCATTCCGGGTTCTCGTTGAGCTCGCGGACCACGGCCAGGAGTTCGTCCTGCGTGGTCTCTTCGGGCAGGTCGCGGCGGAGCGAGGTGATGCCCACCTCGGCGCAGTCCTTGTGCTTGCCGCCGACGTACCAGGTACTGCCGGGATCGGAGCCCACCAGGATGGTGCCCAGGCCGGGCGTAATGCCCTTGGTTTTGAGGACGGCCACGCGCTCGGTCAGCTCGGCCTTGATGGCGGCGGCGGTAGCCTTGCCGTCCAGGATCCGGGCTGCTGCAGCCGTTCTTGCAGTGTCTGCAGATGTCATGGTCACCACTGTTCGTGCTGCGGGTACAGCGGGAAGTCGGCGGCGAGCTTGTCTACACGGGCCTGGAGGGCCTCGATGTCTGTGGCCGCACCGGACTTCAGCGCGGCGGCGATGATGTCTGCAACCTCGGTGAATTCCTCGGCACCGAAGCCGCGGGTGGCCAGGGCGGGGGTGCCGATACGCAGGCCGGAGGTCACCATCGGCGGGCGGGGGTCGAACGGGACGGCGTTGCGGTTGACGGTGATGCCCACGGAGTGCAGGAGGTCCTCGGCCTGCTGGCCGTCCAGCTGGGAGTTGCGCAGGTCCACCAGGACCAGGTGCACGTCGGTGCCGCCGGTTAGGACCGACACGCCGGCGTCGGCGACGTCGGGCTGGCCGAGGCGTTCGGCGATGATCCTGGCGCCTTCGAGCACGCGTTCCTGGCGCTCCTTGAACTCCTCCGTGCCGGCGATCTTGAAGGCCACGGCCTTCGCTGCGATCACGTGCATCAGCGGGCCGCCCTGCTGGCCGGGGAACACTGCGGAGTTGAGCTTCTTGGCCCATTCCTGCTTGGCCAGGATGACGCCGGAGCGCGGACCGGACAGCGTCTTGTGCACCGTGGAGGTGACGACGTCGGAGTACGGCACCGGGCTCGGGTGCAGTCCGGCAGCGACCAGGCCGGCGAAGTGCGCCATGTCGGTCCAGAGCAGGGCGCCGACCTCATCGGCAATCGAGCGGAAGGCGGCGAAATCAAGGTGCCGCGGGTAGGCGGACCAGCCGGCGATGATCACCTGGGGCTTTTCGGCGATGGCCTGCTCGCGCAGCTTGTCCATGTCGATCCGGAAGTTGTCTTCCTCCACCTGGTAGGCGGCCACGTTGTACAGCTTGCCGGAGAAGTTCAACTTCATGCCGTGGGTGAGGTGCCCGCCGTGGGCCAGCGAGAGGCCCAGGATCTTGTCCCCGGGGGTGATCATGGCGTGGAGGGCGGCGGCGTTGGCCTGCGCGCCCGAGTGCGGCTGCACGTTGGCGTATTCGGCGCCGAAGAGTTCCTTGACGCGGTCGATCGCGAGCTGCTCGGCGACGTCGACGTACTCGCAGCCGCCATAGTAGCGGCGTCCCGGGTAGCCCTCGGCGTACTTGTTGGTCAGGACAGAACCCTGGGCTTCCATGACGGCGCGGGGGGCGAAGTTTTCGGAAGCGATCATTTCCAGGGTGCCGCGCTGGCGGCCAAGTTCCTGGGCCAGAACGGCGGCGATTTCAGGATCGAGTTCGGCCAGCGGCTGGTTGCTCACGGCGGCTGAGGTGGCGGTGGTAGTAGTCACGAGGAACTCCTGGTAGGCAACGGGTACGGCTATTGGTCAGGCTACCGGCTGGCCCATTGGCCCGCCCCTTTATTTCAACCCTTGGACAGCAGGGCGCGACAGGGGCGGCTGACACCCGCGCGCAGGCATCAGCAACGGTGTGCAGCGGTGTTGCTGCCAACCGGTAAGACATGACCCTCGGCCCAGGCGTACGATCCGTGGTCTTCGTGAGTGCCGCTCCCTGATGGTTAGCCATCCAACGCCAGTTGCGACGAATTAACCCTACCAAAACCCTTTCAAAACTGCCCCTGAAGCGAAGGTAGGCTGTTCTTCGTGACTGACGAGAACCTGACTGCCGCCTACATCCTGACCCTGTCCTGCCCCGACCGGCCCGGCATCGTGCACGCCGTCGCAGGGGCCCTCCTCGTGGCGGGGTGCAATATTACGGATTCCCAGCAGTACGGCAGCCAAGGCACGGGCACCTTCTTCATGCGGGTGGAGGCGACCACGGCGGCGTCCCACGCGGAGCTGCAGGCGGCACTGGAGCCGGTGGCGCAGGCCTTCGGAATGCAGTGGAGCCTCAACCCGGCCGGCCGGAAGGTGCGCACCCTGCTGATGGCCAGCACCTCGGCCCACTGCCTGAACGATCTGCTGTTCCTGCAGCGCTCCGGCACCCTGCCCATCGACATCCCGGCCATCGTGTCCAACCACCGTGACCTTGAGGGCCTGGCGGAGTTCTACGGCATCCCGTTCCACCACATTCCCGTCACCCCGGACACCAAGGTCCAGGCCGAGGACGCCCTCCGGTTCCTGATGAAGGAACACGACATCGAGCTCACCGTCCTGGCCCGGTATATGCAGATCATTTCCGACGAGCTGTGCAACGAGCTCACGGGCAAGGCCATCAACATCCACCACTCGTTCCTGCCCTCCTTCAAGGGCGCCAAGCCCTACCACCAGGCACATGCCCGCGGCGTGAAGCTCATCGGCGCCACGGCGCACTACGTCACGGCCGCACTGGACGAGGGACCCATCATCGAACAGGACGTCATCCGGGTGGACCACCGGCGCACCGCCGAGCAGTTCGTCCAGATGGGCCGCGACGTGGAGGGCCGCACCCTCGCCCAGGCCGTGCAATGGCATGCCGAGCACCGCGTCCTGCTCGACGGCAACCGGACGGTTGTTTTTAACTGAAACCAGTCCTTCACTAGGACTATGGAGTCCACCCGGAAGGCCCGGCTCGAATCCTTCGTGGCGCTGCTGAAGTCGGAGCGGCGGCACGCGGTATTGGGTCTGGACTGCGGCCCGGGCACCGACGGGCTGCACTTCGTGCAGTGCGGCATCCACTTCACCGGCGTGGACCCGTCCGAGGAAAACATCCACATCGC
>JBKPJW010000005.1:0-2723 GCA_046730875.1 Actinomycetota bacterium
CGCGTCGGCCATGGAGCAGGCGACGGCGACGGCGGGCAGGTCGAAGTTGCGCTCCACCCAGGCGATGACGTCGCGGGCCGGGGCGTCCCAGCCGAGCTCGGCCGCGCCGGATTCGGCGAGGGCTTTGAGCTCATCGTGGGAGCGGAGGGCGGGAGCCGCGGCTGGACCGGCTGCGGGCGCTGCCGCCGCCGGCGCAGCAGGCGCAGCAGGCGCTGCCGGCGCTGCCGAAGGCGATGCCGCCGGCGCAGCGGGCGATGCCGAAGTCACAGCGGCCACGGTGGCGTCAACCTGCGCCGAGGCGGTGGCATCGCCTGCCACCGGGTCAATTCCAAGGGCGTGCTTGCTCACTGGAGGTCCTCCTCATCGGCTGCGTGGGCCCATTCGGCGAAGGTCTGGCCCTCGGCGCGGTCCGCGACGAACTTCCGCACCACGCGTTCCACGTAGTCCGGCAGGTCCGCGACGTACACCTTCAGGCCGCGGACGGTGCGGCCCAGGCCGGCCTCTTCGCGGCTGTCGGATGCCAGCCCGCCGCCGAGGTGGACCTGGAAACCCGGGGAGGGGTCGCCGTCGGGCGTGGGGAGCATCATGCCCTTGAGTCCGATGTCCGCGGTCTGGATGCGGGCGCAGGAGTTGGGGCAGCCGTTGATGTGCAGGGACAGCGCCTGGGGCAGCTGACCGCTTTCGGCGAGGTCGGCCAGGCGGCGCTCCAGTTCGGCGACGGCGGTTGCCGCGGTGACCTTGGTTTCGACGATGGCCAGCTTGCAGTACTCGATGCCGGTGCAGGCGATGGTGCCGCGGCGGAACACGGACGGCCGGGCCGACAGGCCCAGGGCGTCAAGTTCGGCCACGAGCGGCTCCACCTCGTCCTTGGGCACGTCCAGGACCACCAGCTTCTGGTGCGGGGTGGTGCGCAGCCGGCGGGAGCCGCGGGCCTCGAGGGTGTCCGCGAGCTTCACCAGCTGGGCGCCGGAGAGGCGGCCGGCCACCGGGGTGGCGCCGATGAAGAACTTGCCGTCCTTCTGCTCGTGCACGCCCACGTGGTCGCCCGGAGTGGACGGCTTGGGTGCGGCGGGACCGTCGGCCAGCTTGTAGCCGAGGTATTCGTCCTCGAGGACCTGGCGGAACTTCTCCGGGCCCCAGTCAGCCATGAGGAACTTCAGGCGCGCCTTGGTGCGCATGCGGCGGTAACCGTAGTCGCGGAAGATGCTGGTGACGCCGAGCCACACGTCGGCAGCCTGCTCGGGCGTGACGAAGGCGCCGAGGCGCTTGCCCAGCATCGGGTTGGTGGACAGTGCGCCGCCGGCCCAGAGGTCGTAGCCGATGCCGAGTTCGGGGTGCTTGACGCCCACCAGGGCGAAGTCGTTGATCTCGTGCACCACGTCCTGGCTGGGGTGGCCGGTGATCGCGGTCTTGTACTTGCGCGGCAGGTTGGACAGCAGCGGGTTGCCGATGAACCGTTCGCCCAGCTCGGCGATGAGCGGAGTGGGGTCGATGATTTCGTCCTTGGCGATGCCGGCCACGGGCGAGCCGAGGATGACGCGTGGAACGTCGCCGCAGGCCTCGGTGGTGGACAGGCCCACGCCCTCCAGCCGGGTCCAGATCTCGGGGATGTCCTCCACCCGGATCCAGTGCAGCTGGATGTTCTGGCGGTCGGTGAGGTCTGCGGAGTCGCGGGCGAAGTCGACCGAGATGTTGCCGATGACGCGCAGCTGCTCGGTGGTGAGCGCACCGCCGTCGATCCTCACTCGCAGCATGAAGTATTTGTCTTCGAGCTCGTGCGGCTCAAGCGTGGCGGTCTTGCCGCCGTCGATCCCGGGCTTGCGCTGGGTGTACAGCCCCCACCAGCGGAAGCGGCCGTGCAAGTCCTGGCCCGGGATGGAGTCGAAGCCGTCCTTGGAGTAGATGGACTCGATACGCTCGCGGACGTTGAGGCCGTCGTCTTCCTGCTTCCAGGTTTCGTTGGCGTTCAGCGGCGTGGTTCCGTCCACCTTCCACTGCCCGTGTGGCTTTGCGGCGGGGCGGGAGGCACGGGCTGGGCGCGAGGGCTTGTCCGTGGACGCTCCGGCTAGAGCTGTATCAGTCATGCATCGACTGTAGGGGTGCCCGTAATGCCGTCACAAAGGGTCAGAAACGGGGAGTCACCTAGGGAAATATTTCGTCACGAATCGCCGTAAAGCCTTGATCAAGCCGGGCGCCTGTGCATCCGCGGGACTGTCAGGCGTTGCGCTGAGAGGCTGCGGCCAGCGCGGCGTCGTAGCGTTCCAGGGCAATTTCGGCCAGGACCGGCGAGGGCAGGAGCGGCGCCGTCACCAGGTCCGCGCCGGCCTTGGCCAGCTGGTCATGGAAGTACCCGGGCGCCAGGAGGTAGGAGGCGATCACCACTCGGCCGCCCAGGTCCACCGCCCCGGCCGACTCCCCCGCGCCGGCACCGCCGGCGGCCTCCTCGCGGAGCATGGCCACGGCTTCCGAGACCGAGGGCTTGGCAGAGGCGCCGTAGGCGGCCACTATCCGGTTGGACCGCAGGGCACGGAGCTGGCCGGCGAGCTCCTCGACACTCTTCGCGGCATTGGGGTTGGAGGAACCCGCGGCGGCGAGGACCACGGCGTCGTTGTCCGTCACGCCGGCCTCGCGCAGGCGCTGGTCCAGCAGCGCCGCGAGCCGCGGATCCGGCCCCAGCGGCGCGGCGGCAAGAGTGTCCGGCCGGCTCTTCACGGCCCGGGCGA
>JBKPJW010000006.1:0-4353 GCA_046730875.1 Actinomycetota bacterium
CTTCGGCTCCCTGGTAGCCAACGATCACATCGATGTGGTTGTTGAACCCGGGCAGATTCACTGTCTGCTCGGCGAGAACGGCGCTGGCAAGTCCACGCTGATGAACGTCCTCTACGGACTGTACGAGCCCACCGAGGGCCAAATCCTGATCGACGACAAACCCGTCGCCTTCCGAGGCCCCGGCGACGCCATGGCCGCCGGCATCGGCATGGTACACCAGCACTTCATGCTGGTCCCCGTATTTACCGTCGCCGAGAACGTTGCACTGGGAGCGGAGACCACCAGGACCGGCGGTTTCCTGGACCTTGAAGACACACGCCGGAAGATCCGGGAAATCTCGGACCGGTACGGATTCGACGTCGACCCCGACGCGCTGATTGAAGACCTCCCGGTGGGCGTGCAGCAGCGCGTCGAAATCATCAAGGCACTGGTCCGTGACGCCCGGGTCCTCATCCTCGATGAGCCCACTGCCGTGCTGACGCCGCAGGACACCGATGAACTGCTGGACATCATGCGCCAGCTCAAGAGCCACGGAACCTCCATTGTCTTCATTTCCCACAAGCTCCGGGAGGTGAAGGCAGTCTCGGACACCATCACCGTGATCCGGCGCGGCAAGGTAGTGGGCACTGCCGATCCCGGCGCCTCCACCACCGAACTGGCGTCCATGATGGTGGGCCGCGCCGTCAGCCTGACCCTGGACAAGGCCCCAGCCCAGCCGCAGGAGACCACTTTTGAGGTCAAGGACCTCACCGTTATCGCACCCAGCGGCCAGCACGTCGTGGACGGCATCAGCTTCGGGATTGCCCGGGGTGAGATCCTCGCCGTCGCGGGCGTCCAGGGCAACGGCCAGACGGAACTGACCGAGGCGATTCTTGGCCTGCACGAGAGGGTCCACGGCTCGATCACCCTCGACGGCGAAGAACTCCTGGGCCGCAGCGTCAAGGATGTCCTCAACGCCGGCGTCGGATTCGTGCCGGAAGACCGTTCGCTCGACGGGCTGATCGGCACGTTCTCCATCGCCGAGAACCTGATCCTGGACCGCTACGACCAGGCGCCGTTCGCCAAGGGCATCAGCATGAGCCCGGCCAAGGTCCTGGAAAATGCCAAGACCCGGATCGAAGAATTCGACGTCCGCACTCCATCCGGCATGCTCGCTGCGGGCACCCTGTCCGGCGGCAACCAGCAGAAGGTCGTCATGGCGCGGGAACTGTCCCGCCCGCTGCGGCTGTTCATCGCCTCCCAGCCCACCCGCGGCGTGGATGTGGGATCCATTGAGTTCCTGCACAAACGCATCGTCGCGGAGCGGGACCAGGGCACCCCGGTCATGATCGTCTCCACCGAACTGGACGAAGTGATTGAACTCGCCGACCGGATCGCCGTGCTTTACAAGGGCAGGCTGGTCGGGATTGTCCCCTCCGGCACCGGACGCGACGTCCTGGGCCTGATGATGGCCGGGGTTTCCGCGGACGATGCCCAGGCCGACGCGGCAGGCAAGCAGCCGGCGCAGCGTCCCGCCAGCAACTCGGGAAAAAACCCTGCCGGCACCCCTGCCGATAACCCCGCAACGAACCCGGCGCCCGGCGCCCCGTCCGTGCAGGAGCCCAGCTCCGGCGCCGTAGGAGACCACCATGAGTG
Source organism: Actinomycetota bacterium (assembly GCA_046730875.1). GTDB lineage: Bacteria > Actinomycetota > Actinomycetes > Actinomycetales > Micrococcaceae > Arthrobacter. The sequence goes on from JBKPJW010000006.1 coordinate 1,636, forward strand.
AGAACACCGAGCCGCGGTCCGCGGCCGCACCGGAAGATCCTGACCGGATTCCGCAATCCCGCGCCGCCGAGGCGGAGCCGGAACCCCTCGAGGACGACGCGGCTTTTGTCACTTCGCTCGATACAGCCGGCGGCGCCCACCAGCCATCGGCCGTCCCGGTCTCGGCGCAGAGCGGATCCCTCCCCGGAGCACCGGAAGAGGAGTCGGTGCTGCGCAAGATCTTCACCGGCAACGGCATCGTGACCATCCTGGCCGTAGTGCTGGCACTGATCCTGGGCGGCCTCCTCATCGCCGCGACGGACGAATTCGTCGCCACCACGGCGGGCTATTTCTTCGCCAGGCCCACGGACTTCGTCAACGCCGTGTGGTCTGCCTCCACGCGCTCCTACGTGGCCCTCTTCCAGGGTGCTGTCTATAACCCCCGCGGGGCCGGCGTGGCCGGACAGTTCTCCCCGCTTATGGAGACGCTCACCATCGCCACCCCGCTGATCACGGCGGGCCTCGGCGTCGCCCTGGCCTTCCGCGCCGGGCTCTTCAACATCGGTGCGCAGGGCCAGATCATCATGGCCGGCATCCTCGCGTCGTGGGTCGGCTTCGCTCTGCACCTGCCGACCGGGCTGCACCTGCTGCTGGTCCTGGTGGCCGGCATCGTCGGCGGCGCCGTCTGGGGCGGTATCGTCGGCGTGCTCAAAGCCAGGACGGGCGCCCATGAGGTCATCGTGACCATCATGTTCAACTACATCGCCCTCTATTTCCTGCGCTACCTGCTCGACACGGACTTGTTCCAGCGCCCGGGGGAGGCCACGCCGATTTCCCCCGTACTGGACCCCAGCGCCGTGTACCCGCTGCTCTTCGGCAGCCAGTACCGGCTGCACGTGGGCTTTCTGCTGGCCATCGCGGCCACGGTGTTTGTTTCGTGGCTGCTGAACCGCTCCACGATCGGTTTCGAGTTCCGTGCCGTCGGAGCCAACCCCAAAGCAGCCCTGACTGCCGGCATCAACGTCTCCCGGGCCACCATCCTGGTCATGACTATCGCCGGCGGCCTGGCCGGGCTGGCCGGCGTCGCACAGGTGGCCGGCACCGAAAAGGTCCTGACCGACGGTGTCGCGGCAAGCTACGGCTTTGACGCCATCACCGTGGCGCTGCTGGGACGTTCCTCGCCCTGGGGCACGTTTGCCGCCGGCCTGCTCTTCGGGGCCTTCCGCGCCGGCGCCGTCCAGATGCAGATCCAGACCGGAACTCCGATCGACATCGTGCTGGTGGTCCAGTCGCTCATTGTGCTGTTCATCGCAGCGCCGCCCCTGATCCGGGCGATCTTCGGACTTAACCCCCGCAAGAAGAAGGCCGCGACCGCCGGCAAAACCAAGCAGGCAGCAGCCACCGGAGGTGCCGCATGAGCGCAACAGCAACCTCGCCCGTCCAGGGCGAATCACAGCCGGACAAGGGGCGCAGGCCGGCGGCGTCCGCCAAGCCCGTGACCTGGAAGTTGCCGGTCACGCTGTCGGTGCTGGCCACCGTCGCCTTCATCTTCTTCGGGCTGCTGGGCCCGCAGGCCAACGCCAAGTTCGGTGTTTCCTCCGGCGGCGACTTCTTCCAGCTCCCGGCGATCGAAGTCCCCGCGTTCCTGTCCGGGATTGTGCTCTCCCTGATCCTGCTGGGCCTCGCGGGCTACGCCTTGGTCCTGAAGGCGAAAAAGAACCAGCGGCCCCCGCGCTGGCTGCCGGCCGTGTTCACGGTCGTGTTCGTGGTGGCCTTCCTGATCTGGATTGTGGGCGGCGCCCGGACCCCGAGCATTTCCCTGGCCGGGCTCATCGCCGGGTCCGTGACCCTCGCCGTGCCGATCGTCTTCGGCTCCATGTCCGGGGTGCTGTGCGAGCGCGCCGGCGTCGTCAATATCGCCATCGAAGGCCAGCTCCTGGGCGGCGCCTTCACGGCCGCGCTGGTCGCCAGCATGACCCAGAACCCCTATCTGGGCCTGCTCGCGGCGGCCGTTGCGGGCGCCCTCGTCTCGATGGTGCTGGCGCTGTTCAGCATCAAGTACGTGGTCAACCAGATCATCGTCGGCGTCGTGCTCAACGTCCTGGTCTCCGGGCTCACCGGTTTCCTGTTCAGCACCGTGATGCAGTCGGACCCGGAGAAGTACAACTCGCCCGGCGAGCTGCCCAACATCGATATCCCGGTCCTGTCCGGCATCCCGGTGATCGGGCCCATCCTGTTCAGGCAGTCCGTGGTGGGCTACCTGATGTATGTGGCCGTGATTGTGATCTGGATCGCACTGTTCAAGACAAGGTGGGGGCTGCGCGTCCGTGCCGTGGGGGAGCACCCGCAGGCCGCCGATACCCTGGGCATCAAGGTCAACGCCACCCGGTTCTGGAACGTCACCATCGGTGGCGCCGTGGCCGGGATCGGCGGGTCGTTCTTCACGCTCGTGGCGATCGACAGCTTCACCAAGGAAATCTCGGGCGGCCGCGGCTTCATCGCCCTCGCCGCCATGATCCTGGGTCGCTGGAATCCGATCGGGGCGTTCTTCGCCGCACTGTTGTTCGGCTTCGCCGACAACCTGCAGAGCATCGTGACGATCATCGGCACTCCGGTGCCGAGCCAGTTCATGGCCATGCTGCCGTACATCGTGACCGTGTTCGCCGTGGCCGGACTCGTCGGCCGCTCCCGCCCGCCGGCGGCCGACGGCATTCCGTACATCAAGGGCTGACGGTGGAG
>JBKPJW010000007.1:0-10764 GCA_046730875.1 Actinomycetota bacterium
TTGTGGCCACCCGCCCTGCGGGCCGCGCGGGCGGAAATCAGGAGTAGCACCCGGCATTGTGCGTAACGGAACGCCCCGCAGCGTCCCGGCCCGGATGGTTCGAATATGCTCAGCAGAGGAGCCCACACTGGCGCCCACGGCTCAGCGACGAACCATCCGGGAGACACTTCATGACCAACTGGCGGATCAGGGACTTCCACTCGGCCGATCTCGACGGCATTCTGCACCTCTGGGAATCCCTCAAGGAATCAAACGTTGAGCCCGTCTACGCGCTCTCGGAGGTCCTGGCCTCATGCGAAAAGGACCACGCCGTGGTGGCGGTGCAGGGCGAGCAGGTGGTGGGCGCCGCCGTCGGACGCGCCGCCCATGACCAGGGCTGGATCGTTTTCCTGGCCACGTTGCCCGAGTTCCGGGGCCGCGGAATCGGCACGTCACTGCTGGCCGCCGTCGAAAACCGGATGGCCCCGCACGGGCTCAACAAGCTCTCCGCCCTGATGCCGGAATCGGAAACCCGGGTGGAGGCATTCCTGGGCCGCGGCTTCGCGCTGAAGAAGAACCTGCGCTACTTCGAACGGAAAATCCCGGTCCAGCGCCAGGAGCTCGAACCGCTGAGCCTGCTGGGCGGCCGCATCCTGGCCCGTGACCTGTGGGAGAACGTGGCGGGCATGCGCCGCGAGAAGGAACTCCTGGAGCGCCGGCTGGTGCTTCCGCTGGCCGAGGCCGACCTCGCCGACGAATACGGCGTGGTGCCCCCGCGCGCCGTCGTCCTCTTCGGACCGCCCGGCACCGGCAAGACGACCTTTGCCAAGGCGATCGCCTCACGGCTGGAATGGCCTTTCGTGGAGGTCTTCCCCTCCCGGCTGGCGGGCGATCCGCAGGGACTGGCCGGGGCGCTGCGGGAGACGTTCCTGGAGATCGCCGAGCTGGAGCACGCGGTTGTCTTCATCGACGAGGTCGAGGAGATCGCCGCGCAGCGCTCGGGAGAGCCGCCATCTCCCCTGCAGGGCGTCACCAATGAGCTGCTCAAGATCATCCCCGCCTTCCGCGAGCAGCCAGGCCGGCTCCTGGTCTGCGCCACCAACTTCATCCGCGCCCTGGACTCGGCGTTCCTGCGCCACGGCCGGTTCGATTACGTCATTCCCATCGGCCTGCCGGACCGGCAGGCCCGCGAGGCCATGTGGCAGCGCTTCATCCCCGCCGCCGTTACGGACGACGTTGACGTCGAGCTTCTGGTGGACCGCACCGAGGGCTTCTCCCCCGCGGACATCGAGTACGCGGCCCGCAGCGCCTCCCAGCGGGCGCTGGAAAAGGCGGTGTACGACGACGGCGGCGCGGCATCCGGGGGTGACCTCGCCTCCCGCGTGGCTGTCCGGAAGGGCCCCTCGACCCAGGACTACCTCGATGCGATCGCCGATACCCGGACAACGGTCAGCGACGAGGTGCATCAGGACTTCCTCGAGGACATCGACGCCCTCGGCCGGGTGTAGCTAAAAGCGTGATCCTGTTTCTGACGATTGTGAGCGGCCTGGCCTGGACCGTGGTGTACGTCGATGCCATCCGGATCGGCTTTAGGGACAGGAGCTACGCGATCCCGGCTGCCGCGCTGGCGCTGAACTTTGCCTGGGAGGCCATCTACGCGGCCAACTCCGTCGCGACCGGAATCACCGCCCAGGGAGTCTTCAACATTGCGTGGGGACTGGCCGACGTCGTGATCGTATGCACGTTCCTCAGATTCGGCCGCTCCGAGCTGCCGGGCTGGGTGACGCGGCGGCTCTTCATCGCCTGGGCGCTCCTGTTGGGCGTCACATCGTTGGCCGTGCAGCTGCTGTTCGTCGCCGAGTTCGGTTGGGACGACGCTGCCAGGTACTCGGCATTCCTGCAGAACCTGCTGATGTCCGGGCTGTTCATCGCCATGTTCGCAGCCCGCGCCGGACTCCGCGGACAGTCCCTGCTGATCGGCGTGGCCAAATGGATCGGCACCCTCGCGGCCACCATAGTCTTCGGCTGGTTGGGTAACTCGCTGCTGATCCTGGGCCTCGGCGGCCTCTGCTGCATCTTCGACCTGGCCTACATCGGGCTGCTGTGGCGGGCCCGCCGCTCCTTGACGCTAGCCGTGCCGCAGCTGTCCAGGCGGTGACGTTCGGCCCTTCCGGCGCAACGGGGACCTGACAAAATGGCAGCTATGGCCACGGACGCTGTCGTCAACACCCGGCGCGGTACGCTGCGCGGCACAACGGACGACGGAGTCCGCATCTTCCTTGGCATCCCTTACGCCGCACCGCCCAGCGGAGCGAACAGGCTCCTCCCGCCGCGGCCGGTCGAGCCATGGACCGGTGTCCGCGACGCCACCCACCCCGGGGCCACACCTCCCCAGGTTTCTCCGCCCGTCAGCGCGGGATTCGACTGGGATACAGGCCTCGGCGGGGACGACGACTACCTGAACCTGAACATCTGGACGCCCAGCGCAGGACCGGCCGGTACCGGCGCGGCCAATGCCGCCGAAGCCGGACTCCCGGTGATGGTCTGGATCCAGGGCGGGGCGTTCGAATTCAGCTCCACGGCGGCCTATGACGGCCGGAACTTCGCCAGGGATGGCGTTGTATGCGTCGTGATCAACTGGCGCGTGGGAGCCGAAGGGTTCCTCTACCTCGACGACGGGCATGCCAACGTGGGGCTGCTCGATCAGGTCGCGGCGCTTGAATGGGTCCGGGACAACATCGCGGACTTCGGCGGCGACCCCGGCAACGTCACAATCTTTGGTGAGTCGGCGGGGGCAATGAGCATCGGCGTCCTCCTCTCCATGCCACGGGCCGAGGGCTTGTTCCGGCGGGCCATCCTGCAGAGCGGGGCAGCCCACCATGTCCTCCCGGCCCTGGTCGCCGACCGGATCGGACGGTCCCTCGCCGAGAAACTGGGGGTAGCGCAGACCCGCGAAGCCATCGCGGCCGTCCCGGTCGAGCGCCTCCTGACGGCTCAGAAGCAGCTAAAGGCTGACCTGCTGGCAGACCCGGACCCCGAGCACTGGGGCCGCGACGTGGTGGCGAGCCTGATGCCCTGGCAGCCCGTGATCGACGGCGCCGTCATTCCACGCCGTCCGATCGACCGGATCACCGCCGGTGCCGGCGCGCAGGTCGACATGATCGTCGGCACAAATACGGAGGACTGGAAGTTGTTCCTGGCCATCACAGGCGTCCTGGCCCGGGTCACGGCCGAGAGCTTGAGCGGAGCAGACAGCATTGAAGGGTACCCTCCGCCTGCCGCCTACGGCCTCCCGGTGATGGCTGCGCTCGACGCGTATCGCTCCCACTACCCCGGCGTCACTCCCGGTGAACTTCTGGCCGCGGTGCAAACTGACTGGTGGGTGCGGATCCCCGCGATCCGTCTGGCGGAGGCCCATGTGAACGCCGCGCGGGGCGCCGGCGGGGAAACTTACATGTATGAGTTCGCCTGGGCCGCTCCCGGCCTGGGCGCGGTCCATGGCGTGGAGGTGCCGTTCGTCTTTGACACCCTGGACACGCATGCCCGGCTGTTCGGGCCGCTCCTGGGCGAGGATCCTCCGCGGGAACTGGCTGCGACCATGCATGCCGCCTGGGTGTCCTTCGCCACCACGGGTGACCCGGGCTGGCCGGGATACGAACCCGCGCGCAGGGCGACCATGCGATTCGATCTCAACCCGGGCGTGGTGGATGACCCCCGCCTTTGGGAACGCGCCCTGTGGGACGGCATCCGCTAGCTGGCCGCTCCCTGGGGCTCGTCGCCGGTGTGAACCGCCTCGTAGGAGAGGTTCTCGTAGTCGGTGTCGTCCGCCTCGTCCAGCATGTCGTCCAGTTCGGCAAGCAGCCACGGGTTGATGCGGGCCAGGATCTTCCGGGTCTCTTCCACGGGGACGGCGGCGTAGAGCACCGGCCGGGCCTCGTCGTAGCGGGTGACCGGCGGCTTGTCCGGCCACTTTTCGGCCAGCGCCTTGACCCGCTCAGGCAGCGAATTGTGCGCGTTGTCGGCAATCTTCACCAGTGTGGCGTCGTGGTCCTCGGCGATAAACCGGATGCCGGCCTGGTAGTCGTCGGGGTTCTCATGCAGGCGCTTCGTCACCCGTTCGATGATGTCCACCGCGCGCTCGGAAACACCCATGTCCAGCAGTGCCTGGCGGGTCATCGGGGTGTCCTCGGCGATGTCGTGGAGGTAGCCGGCGATCCGGATATCGTCATCGAAGTCCGCCAGGGCATCCCCAACGGCGAGCACGTGGTCGCGGTACGGCCGCTTCAGCTTGTCCTTCTGGCGGTTGTGGGCCACCTCGGCGAGGATCTTTGCTGTCTCGACGGTGAAGCGGGGCTGGGAATGTGCGGGCTCGGTCATGAATCCAGCCTACGCGCCGCGGCTGTCCGATCGGAGCGGGAGGCCGGATCCCGGAGGCGCTCCTGGCACCCCCGGCCACACCCAGGGCTCGCGCGGAAGGGCTGCGGGGTCGAAAGCGGCGAGTGCGCGTTCCAGGGGGCCGGCTGGGAGGCCCACGGATTCCAGCAGTGCATCCCGGACCTGGTCTGCAGTCACGCCGATCCGTGCCAGGTCGGCGAGCGTGACAGCGCCGTCCCGCTTGGCCAACCGGGCGCCGTCGGCATTCAGGACAAGCGGGACATGCGCATATTCCGGAACAGGCATATTGAGGAGGAGGGCCAAGTATGCCTGCCGCGGCGTAGAAGGCAGCAGGTCGTCGCCGCGGACCACCTGGTCAATGCCTTGCGCGGCATCGTCCACCACCACGGCCAGGTTGTAGGCGGTCACACCGTCGTTGCGCCGGAGGACGAAGTCGTCCACCACGCCCGTGTAGCCGCCGTGGAGCACGTCCTGCACGCTCGCCTCCGCCACGGCTGAACGGAGCCGGACAGCCGGCGGCCGGGTCGCCCGTTTGGCCTCGCGCCCGGCGTCGCTGAGGTTCCGGCAGGTTCCCGGGTAGGCGCCCTGCGGGGCATGCGGCGCGGAAGGTGCGTCCTGGATTTCGCGGCGCGTACAGAAGCACTCGTAGGTCAGGCCGGCCGCAGTCAGCTGCGCGATCGCCTCCGAATACAGGGGTTCACGGTCCGTCTGGCGCACGACGCCGTCGTCCCAGCTCACGCCGATCGCCTTAAGGTCACGGAGCTGCTGGGCCTCGGCACCGGCCCGGGCACGGTCGAGGTCCTCCACCCGCATCAGGAACCGTCGACCCGTGGACCGGGCAAAGAGCCATGCCAGGATGGCGGTGCGGAGGTTGCCCACATGCAGTTCACCGGAGGGACTGGGGGCGAAGCGGCCGGCTGACGTCATGTGACCAGCCTATGCGGAACCACACAAGAGCCCCTCAGCTACCGATGACTTCGAAAAAATCCGACGTCGGTAGCTCAGGGGCTCTTGCCGTGTTGTGGTGTGGTGTGTGTGCGGAGTGACGATGCGTGAACAAGAGTCAATCAGCGGCGGGTTCCTTGCGGGAGCCTCATCCAGGGTCCGGGTGGTGTGCCGGAGTGCCCGTAGCCGTGGGGATTGTGGCGGTGGCCTCATCCCTTTGTTGTCACTATTTGAGCAGAAGCCCTACAGTTGGCGCAACGGACTGCTGTGCGACTGGTCAATCTGATCAAGTGCGGACCAGGCAGTGAACAGGAAGTGGTCATTTTGCAGGAGCTGGACGCGACGGACCGACGGATCCTCGCCGCGCTGGATGAAGATCCCCGCGTGCCGGTTATGGTGCTGGCGCAGAAGCTGGGCCTGGCCCGCGGCACGGTCCAGAGCCGCCTGGAGAGGATGTCAGCGTCGGGCGCGCTCCGGCCGAACAGCAGTCGGGTGCTGCCCTCCGCGCTGGGGCGGGGGGTGGCGGCCGCGGTGAGTGCCGAACTGGACCAGAGCCACCTCAACGAGGCGATCGCGGCCCTGCGCAAGATCCCGGAAGTGCTCGAATGCTACGCTCCGGCCGGGGACACCGACCTCCTGATTCGGGTGGTGGCCAGGAACCCGGACGATCTCTACCGCGTCTCAGAGGAGATCCGCCTGTGCCCCGGCATCGTCCGGACCTCCACGAGCATGTTCCTGCGCGAGGTCATTCCATACCGCACCACGGGACTCCTCGAGGCCTGAGCCCGCCCGCCAGTCACCAGGTCTTCCGCTAGACCGGCGGCCCGGCGTTGGCTTTCAGGTTCTTCATGACCAGTGTTGATGTCAGGCGTTCGACGCCGGGCAATGACGTCAGCTCCGAGTCGTAGAACCGCTGGTAGGACGGAAGGTCTTCCGCGATGACCTTGAGCAGATAGTCCGGCGAGCCGAACAGCCTCTGGGCCTCCACGATGTTGGGGTTCTCGGCCACCCGGTTCTCGAAGATCTCCATCGTGGAGCGGTCCACTTGACGCAGCGTCACGAACACGATCGCCTCGAATCCGAGCCCCACGGCGGCCGGATCGATGTCCGCCCGGTAACCGCGGATGATCCCGGCGGCTTCGAGGTCCCGCAGCCGTCGATGGCACGGAGCCACGGTCAACCCGACCTTGGCGGCCAGGGCCGTGGCAGTCATCCGCCCGTCCGTCTGAAGGTGGCGCAAAATACTTCTGTCAATTCCGTCCAGCACGCAATTATCTTACCCAGAAGGCGCGATTCTCCGGTAAATAAGCGAACACTTCCGGGCCGGATTTGCCTAGAGTTTTCCTTGTACCTGCCACGAGGTGCCGCACCCTTGGAGCTCCGCCATGAACCCCCAGCTTTTCCTCGCCTTCCTGGTTGTCGCCGTCGCCTTGGCCTGCACTCCGGGTGTGGACTGGGCCTATTCGATCGCGGCGGGGCTGAGGCAGCGCAGCTTCGCCCCCGCTGTCGCCGGGCTGTGTGGCGGCTACGCCCTCCACACGGCGCTCCTGGTGCTGGGACTGGCGGCCCTGCTGGCCGGGCTGCCAGGAGTCCTCGGCTGGCTGACGGCGGCCGGCGCCCTCTATCTGCTCTGGCTGGGTTTCAGCACATTGCGGTCCTGGCGCGGGGCCAGCTTCAGCGCCGGCGCCGATGCCTCCTTGGCGGCCCCGCCCGCGAGCCAGCTCCGGATCTTTCTTCAGGGCATGGGCATCAGCGGGATCAATCCCAAGGGCCTGCTGTTCTTCGTGGCGCTGGTGCCCCAGTTCGTCAGCCCTGACGCCGCGTTGCCGGTTCCGGTCCAGTCGGCGCTGCTTGGGCTCACCTTCGTCCTGCTCGTGGCAGTCATCTACAGCTGCGTGGCACTTCTGGCGCGGAAACTGCTGCAGGCCAGGCCGGGTGCCGCGCGTCAGGTGACGTTGGCCAGCGGGATCATCATGCTGATTTTGGGCGCTCTGCTGCTCGCGGAACAGATCGTGCCTGCCGTTAGCGCAGTCATGGCCCGCGGGTGAGGCCGGGAATTCTCGGCGCTGCTACTTGCGCTGCATGTACCACTCTGTGAAGGAAGACGCGCGACCATCCGCCGTCAGCTGGATGATCCACAGGTTGTCGTAGCTTCGGCTGTTGCCGCGGTACGTCGTCACGCCCTGAACAAAGGCCCTGCCGCCGTCCACCCCCAGCAGCTTCCATTCAAACGTCCAGTCGTCCGGCTCGTCGCGCCCGGCAAGCCAGTGCTCAACAATGTCTTCCCGACCCTGCCACGGTTCGGTTTCCTGGGGGCTGGTCGCATAGATCGCGTCCTCGGTGAACAGCGCCCGGATGTCCTCCGGATCGTTCGTCCTCCACGCCGTGATGTAGTGCTGCATCCATCGCTCCACTGCATCTCTCATGCCTCGTTTGTACTACCCGCCTCGGGCGCCCGCAAGCGTAGTGGATACGTGGATTTGGCCGTAATCCTGCGCGGAATCCGCTCAGTAGTCGTCAGGGCGACCGTATTCGCGGTCCCAGAGTTCGTGCATTTCCGCATCCTTGCGGATGGCCTTCACGGCCTCCAGCTGTGCCGGTTTCCGGCGCTGCCATTCACGGGCTCCGAGGGTTTTGCGGCCCGCATCCAAGAGGAGCAGCGTACGGTCCGTCAACGCGTCGCTGCGCAGGGTGAAGTCCGTCTTTCGGCGCCGCAGGACCTCCTGCAGGGCGGCACGGGAAGCGCCGTAGGCTCCGAGCCTGCGCAGGGAACGGGCACGCACCAGCAGGAGCGCGGCCGCCAGATCGTCCGCGTTCAGCAGCCCCTCGGTGTCCGCCACCACTTCAACGTCGCGTCCCAGCTCGGCCGCGAGGGAACAGCGGGCCAGCGCCAGCGGAAGCGAGGGCGGCAGGCCGGCAAGTGCCGCAAGCGCCGCCTCAGTCTGGCCGGTCTCGCGCAGGGAATGGGACAGGGCCAGGAACACGGCTTCCTCGCTGAAGAGCACCGGAACCTCGATGCGCTCGGCCACCTCCACCCTGGTGACCACGCCGGCCAGGTAGACGGCGGCGTAGCGGTTGGCGGCGTCCTCGTTCCGGAGGCTCAGGCCAAGCTGCAGGAGCTCGGACGCGCGCAGATGACCACCGTGCGTGTACGCCAGCAGCCCGGCCATGAGATAGCAGAGCCCGGCCCAGCCGGGGTACGCGCGGGCCAATGTGATCAGCCGGTCCGGATCAGTACTGCTAAAGACGGCGGCGTGCACGGCTTTGGTCGTCTTGCCCGGCATCCGGCCTGCCACCTTGCCCAGGCGTGGCACCCCGCCCTCGGCGGCCAGTGTCCCGGGGCGCCGGCCGGCCATGAGCCCGGCCACCACTTCCCCGACGTTTCCGGCCAGGCCGCGGACGGGTGTCCTGACCAAAGCCTTGCGGAACGGCGTCAGGTCGCGGGTGTCGAGGTACGGCCTGCGCTCCCGGCCGGACTGGCCGTACGGCAGCCGGCCATCGGGGGTGTGGCCGCGAGGAATGTAGGGGGCGGATTCGCCAAGTCCGGCGCTCATTCCCTCATGTTAGTAGGCGCGGGAGGGCTCTGCTAGGCCGCCGAGGCCACCCACACACCCACCACCCAGGTGCTCGCGGCGAGGCACGCCAGACCAAATTCCACGATCATGCCAAGGCCGGTGGCCTTCAGCGCCGCCCAGCTCGACGCCACCGCGGTGCCGAACGTCCGCGTGCGCTGCAGCTCGCTGAGCAGCAACCCGGCCGCGAAGCCGACGAAGAGCCCCACGACGGGGATCACGAACAAGCCGACGACGCCCAGCACCAGGCCCACCACCACGGAACGGCTCGGGATGCTGTGCTGTTTGAGCTTCCTGCCGGTCAGGAAGGCGCTGGCGGCCATGCCGGCCAGGACGAACACCAGCCCGATCGCAAAGACCACCCAGCCCGTGGTTTCGGCGCCGCCCCAGAGTGCCCAGGCGAGCAGGCTCAGCCCGATCAGGATGCTGCCGGGGAGGACGGGAATGACGGTACCGGCCACGCCCACGAGGATGGCAAGGCCACAGAGCACAGTCACGGCAGTCTCGGGATTCATGGGCCCAGTCTAGGCCCGGGGCAGACCCGGCTCAGACCCGGCCCGACTCAGATCCGGCCCGGACCCGCCAACGGCGGCGCTGCCCAAAGGCAGCGCCGCCGTCACCGTGTTGGCCGCAGTGTGTCGCGGAACTACTCGCTTTCGACCGCAGCGGCGACGGCAGCCGTGACCGCCGGTGCCACCCGGGGATCCAGCGGGCTGGGCACGATGTAGTCCACGGACAGATCGTCTTCGGCGAGTTCGGCGATGGCCCGGGCCGCGGCGAGTTTCATGGCGGGCGTGATCCGGCGGGCACCGGCGTCGAGGGCACCGCGGAAGATGCCGGGGAAGGCCAAGACGTTGTTGATCTGGTTCGGGAAGTCGCTGCGTCCGGTGGCGACTACGGCCGCGTACTTGCTGGCCACGTCCGGGAGGACTTCGGGGTCCGGGTTGGACAGGGCGAACACGATCGAGCTGTGGTTCATCAGCTTGAGGTGTTCCTCGTCCAGCTTGGCAGAGGAGACGCCGACGAACACGTCGGCGCCGAGCAGCGCCTCGCCCGGTCCGCCGGTCACGCCGCGCGGGTTGCTGCGGGCGGCAAGCTCGGCCTTCTTGCTGGCCGGATCGGCGGTGATGTCCGCGCGGCCTTCGCTGATCGTGCCGCGGGAGTCCAGGAGCACGACGTCGCTGATCCCGGCGGTCAGCAGGATTTCGGCGACGGCGATTCCGGCCGCGCCGGCGCCGGAAACCACCACGCGCAGGCTCTCGAGCGTCCGGCCGGTCACCTTGGCGGCATTGGTCAGCGCCGCGAGGACCACGACGGCGGTGCCGTGCTGGTCATCGTGCATGACCGGGCAGTCCAGTGCCTCGATGAGCTTTTCCTCGAGCTCGAAGCAGCGCGGTGCCGCGATGTCCTCAAGGTTGACGGCGCCGAAGCTCGGGCGCAGCCGGACCAGCGTCTCGACGATTTCGTCGACGTCGGTGGTGTTGAGGACCAGCGGGATGGAGTCGAGTTCGCCGAAGGCCTTGAAGAGCGCGGACTTGCCCTCCATCACGGGTAGCGAGGCGCTGGGGCCGATGTTCCCCAGGCCCAGAACGGCCGTGCCGTCGCTGACGACGACCACGAGGCGCTGGGCCCAGGTGTGCGTCTTGGCGAGCTCCGGGTTGGCGTGGATGGCCCGGCTGACCTGGGCGACACCGGGGGTGTAGGCAATGGAGAGGTCGCGCTTGTTGGCGAGCGGCACGGTGCTGGAAATCGACAGCTTGCCGCCCTCGTGGGATGCGAAGATTTCCTCGTCGCTGAGCACGGCTACTGCCTCAGCCGGGGAGGTGGAATCGGCGGGAATGATCGTTTCAGTGGACACGTCGTTGTCTCCTGG
>JBKPJW010000008.1:0-1144 GCA_046730875.1 Actinomycetota bacterium
TCTTCGAGGGCGAGCTGGGCGGGAATCACCTCGTCCACGAGCGCGGCGCCAGTGTCGGTGAGGACGAGCAGGGACGAGCGGCCGTCGGCCGGGTTGGCCGTCCGGCTCAGCAGTCCCCGAGCCTGGAGGGCGTTCAGCCGCATGGTGATCGCGGAGCGCGGGGCAAGCAGCGTCTGGGCCAGCGTCGTTGGGCTCAGAGGTTCGCCCGTACGGCGCAGCGCGGAAAGCACGTCCAGCTCGCCGCGGGTGAGCCCGTAGTCGGCGAGGAAGGCGTCGCTGGCTTCGAGGATGAGGCGGGAAGCGCGCAGCACGCGGTGGATCACCCCGAGGCTGGTGAAGCTCAGGTCCGGGCGCAGCCGGGCCCACTCACGCTGCATCCGGTCCACGACGTCGCCATAAGCGGGCAGGCCGTCTGCGTCCTGATCCATCCGGCTCCTCCGCGCCCCGTGGCGGTCGCCTCGGTCAACCACAATAGTAGTTCATAGGTGTAGTAACCTTGAGGTACTTCATTCCTGTACCACCTCGGAAGGTTAAAATGACGCAGGCCACCCCCACGCGGTCCTGGTGGGCGGCAGTCTTCGACCTGGGCCCGCATGCCGGCGCCCATTGGACCGCCCTGCGCGCAAGCCTGGCGATCTTCGTGCCGCTGGTGGCTTGCTTGGCGTCCGGTCGGGGCGACCTGCTGCTGTATGCGGCGATCGGTGCCTTCGCCGCCCTGTACGGCCGACACGAGCCGGCTCGGGTACGCCTAGCCATGCAGGCGCAGGCGGGCGTGGTGCTGGTGGTCGGCGTCGTCGTCGGCGCCCTAGTGGCGACCGTCCCGTTCCGGCTCTGGCTGCTCGTCCCGGTCGCGGCCGCCTGGGCCGGCGTCGCGGTAGTGCTAGCCGAGCTGGGCCGATGGCATCCGGCCGGAGCTCTCAACCCGGTCTTCGCCCTCACAGCCTCGGCCACGGTCCCGATCGCACTGAGCGCGGTGCCCGCAGCCGCCCTCGCTGCGGCTGGCGCGGCGGTCTTCGCGCTGCTGCTCGCCCTCCCGGGTCGCACCGCCCGCGACGGCGGCGACCCGGTGCGGTATCGGCTGTCGTGGCGCGGCCTACGCCCGTCCGACCCGGTGGGCCGCCACGCCGCCCGCTATCTGCTCGGT
>JBKPJW010000009.1:0-15063 GCA_046730875.1 Actinomycetota bacterium
AGTAACTTTCTTCCACTAGGGTCTGATGGAAAGCCCGCACCGGCAACGGTGCGGGCTTTCTGCGTCTCCGCTCCGTTCCGGCTTACGGGGCTGCCGGTTTCGCGGGTTTCCGGAGGCATGCGGCAGGATGGATGTCATGACATCCCATCCCGTGGCCACCGCCCCGAACACTGACGACGACGGCGGCCGCCACCACGGCGAGTACAAGGTCCCGGGTGGCAAACTCGTGGTCGCCGATTTCGACGTCGTGGACGGCGTACTGGCCAACGTCTCGCTCAGCGGGGACTTCTTCCTGGAACCGGACGAGGCGCTGCCGGAGATCAACCGGTCCCTCACCGGGCTGCACGTCGACACCAGCGCCGCCGACATCGCGGACGCCGTGACGGCGGCCCTGCCCGAAGGCACTGTGCTGTTCGGCTTTTCCGCCGACGCCGTCGCGGTCACCGTCCGCCGCGCCCTTGCGAAGGCGACCGGCTGGGCGGACCACCACTGGAACATCATCGCCCCGTCCGTCCTGCCCACCCACGTCAACGTTGCCCTGGACGAGGTCCTGACCGAGGAAGTCGGCGCCGGCCGGCGCAATCCCACCCTGCGGTTCTGGGACTGGGAGGAACCCTCCGTGGTGATCGGCAGCTTCCAGTCCGTCCGCAACGAACTCCACCCCGAGGGGGTGGCCCGGCACGGCATCAGCGTGGTCCGGCGGATCAGCGGCGGGGGAGCGATGTTCATGGAGGCCGGGAACTGCATCACCTACTCGCTCTACCTGCCGCAGACCCTCGTAGACGGGATCAGCTTCGCGGACTCGTACCGCTTCCTGGACGCCTGGGTGATGGCGGCCCTGGAAAAGGTCGGCATCAGCGCCTTCTACGTACCGCTCAATGACATCGCCACGGAGCACGGCAAGATCGGCGGGGCGGCGCAGAAGCGGCTCGCCAACGGAGGGATGCTCCATCACGTCACCATGAGCTACGACATCGACGCCGAGAAGATGGTCGAGGTGCTGCGCATCGGCAAGGAGAAGTTGTCCGACAAGGGCACCACGAGCGCCAAGAAACGTGTGGATCCGCTCCGCCGCCAGACTGGCATGGCCCGGGCCGAGATCGTCGCAGCCATGATGGACGTCTTCGCGGAACGCTACAACGCGACACCGTCCGTCCTCACCGACGCTGAGCTGGAGGCCGCCCGCCGCCGGGTGGAGTCCAAGTTTGGCACCGCGGAGTGGCTGCACCGAGTTCCCTAACGGCCCATGTTCCTTAACAACCCGTGCCGATACGCCCGGCGCCGAGCGCCCCTCGGGCTTAGGGCGCAGGCGGGCCAAGGGCTGGCGGTTTAGGAGCCGAGGGCCGGTGCCGTCAGTGCCTGCGCCTTGAGGGCCCGGTGCAGGTGGCTGCGCGGCTCGATGATGATCCGGCGCAGGGCGCGGGGCGCGTCGGGATGGGCGGCCAGCCAGTGGTCGGTGCGGACAATCACGGCGTGGGTCTCGGGTGTTCCGCCGTGGCCGTCCAGGTCCTGTCCCGCGGGATAGAAGCCGCGGACAATCCGGCTGGCGATCTCGATGCTCCGCTCCGCCCAGACTTGCTCGAGCGATTCGAAGTACGGGTCAATGAACTCGGCCAGCAGCGAGGCGGCACCGGTGTTGAACCCGGCGATGGTGGCGCTCAGGAGCTGGTTGGACAGCCCCGTGCCGTGGACGGCGGCCTCCCAGGCGGCCGCTTTGACGGCCGGTTCGGGGCGGGCGGCGAGGGCCGTGGCGTGTCCTGATTTGCCCGCCGCCGTGTTGTCCCGGGCGAGCTCCTGGTCGAGCTGCCCCTCTGATGCCCGGCCGTTGGCAGCGAGGCCATGCCAGAGGTTCCAGCGCAGTTCGGCATCCACCGCGAGGCCCTCGATCACGGTGCTGCCGTCCAGGATGCCCTGCAGCAGGTCGAGCCTGTCGGCGTCGTACCGGCTGGTCGCGGCCAGGGTTCGGGCCCAGGCCAGTTGCTGGTCGGAGCCCGGCGCAGCGGCCTGCAGCTGCTCAGCGGCGGTGCTGAGGAAGCTGCGGCGCACGGCGTCGCGCCGGTCCCGGGGCACGTAGCGTTCGACCGCCGTCGAGGCATTGCCCAGTACGTTGAGAAGAACGCCGATTCCCGTCTCGGCGGGTCCGAAGCGCCGGACGGCGTCGACGTAGAGGGAGGCCGGCGTGACGGCATCGCGGGCTGAGTCCCACAGCGCCGTCCAGCACAGCGCCCGGGCCATGGGATCCGCGAGCTTGTCGAGGGAGCTGCGTACAGTGGCCTCGGAGTGCGGGTCCAGCCGGACCTTGGCGTAGCTGAGGTCCTCGTCGTTGACCAGCAGCAGGGCAGGTCGCGGCTTGCCGGCCAGTTCGGTCACGTCGGTGCGGGCGCCGCTGATGTCGCTCTCGACGCTGTCCGTGCGGAGCAGGGCGCCGGCGTCGTCAAAGTCGTAAAGGCCGATCCGCAGCCGGTGCGGCCGGGGCTCCTGCCGGCCCGTGGCGGGGTCGACGGCGTCCTGCAGGACGGCGACGGACCCGAGCACGTCCCCGGGCTCCGTAATCTCACTGGACTCCTTGACCTCAATGGACGTGATCTCACTGGAAAGGGTGGAGATGCCCGAGGTCTGCAGCCACTGGCGGGCCCACTCGCCGAGGTCGCGACCGGAGGCCGCACTGAGCGCCGCCAGCAGCTCCTCCAGGGTGGTGTTGCCGTAGGCGTGGTCTCGGAAGTAGCGGCGGGACCCGGTAACGAACGCGTCGAACCCGACGTAGGCAACGAGCTGCTTGAGCACCGACGCACCCTTGGCGTAGGTAATGCCGTCGAAATTCTGCTTCGCGGCTTCCAGGTCCGGGATGTCGGCGACGATCGGGTGCGTGGTGGGCAACTGGTCCTGCACGTAGGCCCACGCCTTGCGGTTGTTGGCAAAGTTCACCCAGGCCGTGTCCCAGTCCGTGGTCCGGTCCACGCCCAGGGTGCCCATGTAGTCCGCGAAGGATTCCTTGAGCCACAAATCATCCCACCACTTCATGGTGACGAGGTCGCCGAACCACATGTGCGCCATCTCATGCAGGAGGGTGTTGGCCCGGGCCTGGTACTGCGAATCGGCGGCACGTGAAGTGAAGACGTAGCTTTCCGTGAAGGTGACCAGGCCCGGGTTCTCCATGGCGCCGAGGTTGTACTCGGGCACGAACGCCTGGTCGTACTTGCCCCACGGGTAGGGGAAATCGAAGAGCTCGTTGAAGAAGGACAGCCCCTGCCTGGTCAGGCGGAACAACTCGTCGGCGTCGAAGGATGCGGCCATGGAGGCGCGGCAGTAGAGCGCCAGCGGCACGTGCAGGACCGCGCCGTCGCCCAGCGTGCCGCTCCAGGCGTCCTCGGCCTTGAAGTAGGGTCCGGCGAGGACGGTGGTGATGTACGTGGACATCGCCTTGGTGGGGGCGAAGTCCCAGCGGCTCGTGGCCGGATCGCTCGTTAGCCGGGTGCGCAGGACCTCGACGCCGTTGGAGGAGACCTGCCAGTCGGACGGGGCCATGACGTGGAAGGTGAACTCGGCTTTCAGGTCGGGTTGTTCGAAGTTCGCGAACACCCGGCGGGCGTCTGCGGGCTCGTACTGCGTGTAGAGGTAGCACTGCCCGTCGGCGGGGTCGACAAAACGGTGCATTCCCTCACCGGAGGTGCTGTAGAGGGCCGTCCCGGTAATGGTGACCTGGTTCTCCGGCTGCAGGTTATCGAGCCGGATCCGGGCGCCGTCCACGACGTCGGCGACGGAGAGGCCCTTGCCGTTAAGGAAGACGCTGTGCACGCTGCCCGCGATGAAGTCCACGAATGTCGAGGCTCCGGGTTCGCTGGCTGAGAAGGTGATGACGCTGCGGCTCGTATAGCCGGTGACGGTCGGGTCGGCGGCCTGCCGGACGTCGAGCGAGACGTCATATGTGTGCGTGGTGATGAGGGCGGCGCGGGCCGCGGCCTCGTCGCGGCTCAAGTTCTGGTTCGACACCCCGCTATCTAATCACGGGAGTTTGTGTGCCGGATCACGGCGGCGGGAACAGTCAGGAACGCGGCCGCGAGGCCCAGCAGCGTGATCAGCATCGCAGCGCGGCCAGCAGCGCCCGTGCCGCAAACCACGGTGCGCCGCGCCGCAACCCACGACGCAACCCACGGTGCGCCGCGCCGCGGGCCGCCGAAATGAATTCGTAACGAAAAAGTGGTTGGCTAGTGACATGTCTGACCTATTCCAGGATTACTCCGAGGCCGCCAGCCGCAGCGGCGCCTACGACGAGATGTTTGCCCCCGGCCAGAAGGCCCGGAAGTCCTACGGGCAGGTGGCCGTGGCCCTGCGTGAACTTTCGTTGGCTGACGTCAGCGCCCGCGCCGATTCGATGGCGCGGACCTTCCTGGACCGCGGCGTCACTTTCGACTTCGCGGGCGAGGAGCGGCCCTTCCCGCTGGACATCGTCCCCCGGGTCATCCCCGCCGATGAATGGAACGTCCTGGAACGCGGCGTGGCGCAGCGCGTGCGCGCCCTTGAAGCCTTCCTCAACGACGTCTACGACAAGATGACGGTGGTCTCCGACGGCGTCATCCCGCGCCAGCTCGTCACCACCAGCGCACACTTCCACCGCCAGGTGCACGGCTTTGAGCCCGCCGGCGGCGTCCGCGTCCACATTTCCGGCATCGACGTCGTCCGGGACGCCGCCGGCACCTTCCGCGTCCTGGAGGACAACGTGCGCGTGCCCTCGGGCGTCAGCTACGTCCTCGAGAACCGCCGGGCCATGGCCAAAGGCCTGCCCGAAGCCTTTGGCCAGCAGCTCATCCGCCCCGTCGAGGAGTACCCCCGCCGGCTGCTGTCCGCCCTGCGGAAAACCGCGCCCTCCGGCGTC
Source organism: Actinomycetota bacterium (assembly GCA_046730875.1). Classification (GTDB taxonomy): domain Bacteria; phylum Actinomycetota; class Actinomycetes; order Actinomycetales; family Micrococcaceae; genus Arthrobacter. The sequence continues at coordinate 4,874 of JBKPJW010000009.1, forward strand.
GATGATCCCACCGTGGTGGTCCTGACCCCCGGCGTGTACAACAGCGCCTACTTCGAGCACACCCTGCTCGCCGGCCTGATGGGCGTCGAACTCGTCGAGGGCCGTGACCTCATCTGCCGCGGCAACCGCGTCTACATGCGCACCACGGCGGGCGAGCAGCGTGTGGATGTCATCTACAAACGCATCGACGATGAGTTCCTGGACCCGCTGCAGTTCCGTGCCGACTCCATGCTCGGCTGCCCGGGCCTGGTCAACGCCGCCCGCGCCGGCGGCGTCACGATCGCCAATGCCGTGGGCAACGGGGTCGCCGATGACAAGCTGGTCTACAGCTACGTGCCCGACCTCATCCGCTATTACCTGAGCGAAGAGCCCGTGATCGCCAACGTGGACACGTTCCGGCTCGAGGAAAAGGAAGCCCGAGAGGAGGTGCTGGACCGGCTGGACGAGCTCGTGGTCAAGCCGGTGGACGGCTCCGGCGGCAAGGGCCTCGTGATCGGCCCGGATGCGTCCAGGGACGAACTCGACGCGCTGCGCAAACGCGTCATCGCCGACCCCCGCGGGTGGATCGCCCAGCCGGTGCTGCAGCTGTCCACCGTGCCCACCCTCAGCGGCGACAAGTTCGGCCCCCGGCACGTGGACCTGCGCCCATTCGCAGTCAACGACGGCGAGGACGTCTGGGTCCTCCCCGGCGGCCTGACCCGGGTGGCCCTCAAGGAGGGCTCGCTGATCGTCAACTCGAGCCAGGGCGGCGGCTCGAAGGACACCTGGGTCCTGGCCGATTCCCCGCAGGTTCCGGTCGAAGTGATCCCGCGGCCCACCATCAGCGTCCGCGAGCGGGTTTCGGTCTGGCCGGTGGAGAGTAACTGGCGTGACAGCCAGAAAGAGCAGCAACAGCAGCAGATTTCTGACGCGCAGGAGGTAACCGCGAATGCTTAGCCGTATAGCCGAGTCACTGTTTTGGATCGGCCGCTATGTGGAACGGGCCGACGGCACCGCGCGGATCCTCGATGTCCACCTTGAGCGGCTGAACCATCTGCCCATGGCGGAGCAGCGCAGCGTCGCACAGGAGCTCCTGGCGGTCATGGGCGCCCGTGCCCAGAGCGAGGACTTCGGCCTTCCCGAACTGCTCAACGCCCTCGCCTACGACAAGCAGAGTGCCACGTCCATTGCCGGCTCCCTCGGCGCGGCCCGCGAAAACGCCCGCCGCGCCCGGGAGACGGTCTCGTCGGGACTCTGGGAGAGCCTGAACACCACGTACTACGGGCTCAACCAGCACCGCAAGGACGTGGTGGGCACCTACCGCTTCTGCAACTGGGTCCTGGAGCGCACCGCCATGGTCAGCGGCCTGGCCGACACCACGGTCAGCCACGACGAAAGCTGGCAGTTCCTGGTCCTTGGCCGGTCCCTGGAGCGCGCCGACATGACGGCCCGCATGCTCTCGACGCGTGATGTCCTCTCGGCCGGGATGTCCTGGGTGAACATGCTTCGTTGCGCTGGTGCCTACGAATCCTTCCTGCGGACCCGCCGGGCAGCCTTCGGCGACCAGCACGCAGCAGAATTCCTGCTCCTGGACCGTTTGTTCCCGCGGTCCATCGTGTATGCCCTGCGCGACGCTGACGAGTGCCTGGCGAAGCTGGACCCCTCGGCCCAGCGCGTCGGCTTCATCAACGACGCCCGCAGGATCGTGGGCCAGGCGCGCACCTTCCTGGAGTTCCACCGCACCGATGACCTCATGGCGGAGCTGCCGGAGCACATGGAGCGTGTCCAGAAAGCGGTGTCCCAGGCCTCGGACGCCATTTCCCGTAAGTACTTCAATCAGGCAGACGAACTGGCCTGGGTGGGAGAAGTTTCATGACCCGGCTGAAGATCGTCCATAAGACGGCGTACAAGTACAACAAGCGCGTCACCTTGTCCTACAACGAGGCCCGGATGACTCCGCTGACGGACCCGCAGCAGGTGGTACTGGAGTCCTCCATGAAGGTATTGCCCTCACAGGCGGCGCTGAGCAGCTACCGCGACTACTGGGGAACGCGTGTGACGGCCTTCGACATGCAGATGCCGCACGAGCACCTCGAGGTCCTGGCCACCACCACCGTTGAGGTGCACCGCGTGGAGAGGATCGCGGCCGAGGCCGACATCGTCGGATGGCCTGTCCTGACCACCCCGGAGGTCCTCAACCAGTTCAGCGACTGGATTCCTCAGTCCCAGCTGACGGGTCCCGGATCCGAGGTGCTCGGCATCATTCCCGGGGTTGTCGAAGGGAAAACGCCGCACGAGGCCGCACTGGCGATCTTTGCCTGGATGCGCGGCGAAATGACCTACATGAAGGGTTCCACCGGCGTTACCACCAACGCCGAGCAGGCGTGGAGCCAGCGGCAGGGGGTCTGCCAGGACCTGGCCCACCTCGCCATCGGCTCACTGCGCAGCTGCGGGATTCCGGCCCGCTATGTGTCCGGTTACCTCCACCCGCGTTCGACGGCGGACCTCGGTGAGACGGTTGCCGGCCAGTCCCATGCATGGCTCGAATGGTGGGACGGCGAATGGCGCAGCTGGGACCCGACGAACCACAAGCCTGCGGGGGACTTCCACGTCACCGTGGCCCGGGGCCGCGACTACCGCGACGTGCCGCCGCTCAAGGGCGTGCTGTCCGGCGGCGGGGGATCGGCGCTGAGCGTCAGCGTGGAAATCACCCGCCTCGCCTAGCCGGCCTGCCCGCCGCCAGCGGCGGGCAGGCTTTATTCGAGGCCGGACCGTGTGGTGTCGTCCAGCGGCGTCCACCACGTCATCGGCGGTGCCACCTTGAAGCGCCGGCCGGTGACGGTGTCCGGGGTGATCCGAACGAAGTGCTCCTTCTTTCCGGCCTCCCACGGGAACAGCAGCAGACCGATCGTATCCATGACCTCCTGGGGGTTCTGCACGGGTGCGGCCTGGCCCTTGACCACGACACTCCAGGCGACCCCGGTGTCCGGGTCCACGCCGTCGGCTTCCAACGCCACCGGAGTGTCGCCGGTGGCCGCCTGCAGCTTGGTGCCGTCTGCTGTCCGGAACACCAGGGAACCGTGGTCCACCTTGTAATTGATGGGGAAAATGTCGGGATGGTCGTCCACCCAGACCGCCAGCCTGCCCACCGAGACTCCGCGCAACAACCGCCAGCATTCATGATGGTCGAGGTTTTCCACGGCGTGGCTTTGGTCCTGGGGCTCGTGACCGCCAGGGGTCGCGTCAGTACTCATGGCGGCGAGAATACGCCTCCCGGTCAACGGGGGCTAGGGCACATGGTCCCTGACGCCCGAGAAACTAGGGAATTCTTGGGACCTTTCGGCCCGTTAGCGGTATTCTGGCAGGAGGCCGTCAGCGTCGACGTGAGCCGAATCGATTGGGGGCACAACATGCATTCAACGGGTGAGGGACCCGGCCATACCGTATCTCAGCCAAGCCCCGGGGCTGAGGAACTGCTGAGGGGCTTCGGCGCCCGGGCTGAGGAGTTACTCCAGTCCAAGGAACGCATGGCCGGCCTGCTGGAAGCGGTCGTGGCCCTGGCGGAGGACCTGAGCCTGGATGCCGTCCTCGAACGTGTGGTTGAATCGGCCTGCCGGTTATTGCATGCCCGGTTCGGCGCCTTGGGGGTCATCGGTACCGACCATGCGCTGAGCCACTTCATCACTGTCGGCATCGACGGCGAACTGGCACGGCATATCGGTCCGCTGCCCACAGGCCATGGCGTGCTCGGCCTCCTGATCAGGGACCCCCGGCCGCTCCGGCTGCATGATCTCCGCGAGCATCCGGAGTCCTACGGATTCCCGGCAAACCATCCGCCGATGCAGTCCCTCCTGGGCGTCCCGATCCGGGTCCGGGACGTGGTCTTCGGGAACCTCTACCTCACCGAAAAGGTCGGCGGGGACGATTTCACCGCCGAAGACGAGGCTTTGGCAGTCGCCCTGGCCGCAGCCGCCGGCGTCGCCATCGAGAATGCGCGGCTCTATGACGACGCGCGCCGCAGGGCCCGCTGGCTGGAAGCCAGCATGGACGTCTCCGGACTGATGCTTAGCACGGACCGGGACTACACCTCGGGCGGCCTGGATCCCATTGCCGGCCGCGCTCTCCAGGAATCCGCCTCCGATCTCGCCCTGCTCGTGGCGCCTGCCGCCAACGGCCCTGCCCACGTGGTGATCGGCGTCGCAGGTGAGCGGGGCCAGGCGTTTTCCGGAAGGTCGCTGCACCTGGAATCAGGGCTCCTCGAGGGCGTCCTCGAAGGCGGCGAGCCGGTGCTGTTCGACGATGCCTCCGAAGTGGTGGGCGAGATCGACGCCGGAGTCACCGGGCCGCTGCTGGCAGTGGCACTTAGCACTCAGGGCGCCCACCATGGCCTGCTGCTCCTGGCACGAAACAAGGACTCGGAACTCTACGCCCGGACCGACATTGAGATGGGCGCCGTCTTCGGCTCCCACGTGGCCCTCGCCCTTGAACTGTCCCGGGTGCACCGGCTGCGCGAAGAACTCCTAGTCTTCACCGACCGCGACCGGATCGCCCGGGACTTGCACGACCTCGTCATCCAGCGGCTCTTCGCCGCCGGCCTGAGCGTGCAGAGCCTCACCCGTTTCACCCGGGATGATCTGGCGTTGGAGCGCATCCGCAACATCACAGGCGAACTCGACGAGGCGATCCGCAGCCTGCGCGACACCATCTACTCGCTGAAGAGCAACACCGGCGTGAACGAGTTGCTGAGCGGCCGGATCCGCAGGGTCACGCGCAGTTCGTCCAAGTCCATGCCGTTCGCGCCCCGCCTGACCATCACCGGACCCGTGGATGCCGTGACCCCGGATAAGGCCGACAACGTCGTGGCAGTAGTCTCCGAAGGGCTCAGTAACGCCATCCGGCACTCCGGCGCGGACACGATTTCGGTCTCCGTTGCCGTGGTCAAGGGCCGGGTGACGGTGGTGATCAACGACAACGGTTCCGGAATCACCCAGCCCGCAAAGCGCAACGGCCTGAGCAATCTGGAGGACCGGGCGCGGATGCTCGACGGCGAATGCACCATCACGAGCGCGCCCGACGCCGGTACCAGCCTGGAGTGGTCGGTTCCCCTTTAGTGTCATCCTCTCGTCGGCCCCGCTAGCCGGTGCGTGCTCCTTTAGGCGGCGTCTAGGCGGCGTCGGGCTGCGAGCCGGGGTTAGGCTGCGCCCGGACGTTACCTCAGCCCGGAAGTTACCTGACGCTGTGCGGACGGGATCCGTCGGCCGCACTCCCGGAGGCTACCGGAAAGGCCGGGCTGGCGATGAAGACAGCGGCCTGGGTGCGGCGTTCGAATCCAAGCTTTGCCAGCAGCGACGACACATAGTTTTTGACTGTCTTTTCGGCCAGGAACATCTCGGCGGCAATCTGCCGGTTGGTCAGCCCGCCGCCCACCAGTTCCAGGACTTTCCGTTCCTGCGGTGTGAGGGACGAGGTGCGCGGATCGACCTCTTCGGCTTCCACGAGGCTGTCCACGATCCCTGCGGCGACGCCTTCCTCGAAGAGGGACTCGCCCGCGGCTGCCCGCCGCAGGGCACCGATCAGGTCCGTGCCGCCGATTTCCTTGAGCACGTAACCCCGTGCCCCGGCCAGGACGGCGCCGCGCAGGGCCTGTTCGTCGTCGAAGCTCGTCAGAATGATGCAGTTCAAGGACGGATCGACCGATCGCACGTCGCGGCAGACCTCGATGCCCGTCCCATCCGGCAGGCGGGCGTCCAGCACGCAGACATCCGGATGCAGGGCGGGAATCCGCCGGGTCGCTTCTACTGCAGACCCGGAGCTGCCGACCACCTTGAATCCTTCGCCTTCGAGGAGTTCCTGCAACCCGCGCCGGACGAGTTCATGGTCATCAAGGATAAAGACGCGGATCACCGGCGCGCCATCAGGTGATGTGAGACCTGCCTCTGCCCAGGCGAACATGGTGCTCCTGTCCGGCCCGCTTGGTGGACCGTTGATTTGAAGTTTCTTGACTTCCCCAGCCTCTGCCATTCTTGTGCACCGCGGCGCCGGGGACAAGGGCCGTAGTGCCCATCGGGTGCCCCGGCCTGCCCGGCGGAGAACTCGCCTCCGCGCCGGCTGCCGGAATGGCGTGTCGTTAGGCCCTAGGCGCAGCACTGGCCGGATGAAAGGCTGAGAGGGCGCCAGCGGGGACAGGAGCAGTACACGGCTCTAGTCCGAGATTCCGGTACGAAGCTCCGGTACGAGGAAATGGATCACCGATGAACGAAGTCAGGGCCGTCCGAACGATCGTGGTCGGCGTTGACGGCTCGGAGGCTTCGGTGGAGGCGCTGCGGCACGCGCAGGGCCTCGCGGTGCCCTTGTCCGCCACAGTGATTGCCCTGGCGTGCTGGGACTATCCGCAGGTTTATGACGGCTATGTTGCCGTGGGCATCGACGACTTCGACGTCCGGGCGGAGCAAATCCTGACCGAAGCGGTGGCGAAGGCTTTCGGCCCGAAGACTCCGGGCAATGTCCAGATGCGGCTGCTGCAGGGGCATCCCCGTCCCGCACTCATTGAGGAGAGCAAGTCCGCCGACATGCTGGTGCTGGGCCGCCGTGGCCACGGGGGGTTCGGCGGCCTGTTGCTGGGATCCGTCAGCTCCGCCTGCGTGGCGCATGCGCACTGCCCGGTGCTGGTGGTGCACGCCCCGGAGAACGCCTGACGCCCGGAGGTCCTGGGGCAGTGTTCGCATTGTTCGGAACCCCGCCATTCGACCCAGCTATTCGAACGTGGAGCGGCGCTGATCCGCCAGGCGGGTGGTCCACACGTCGGGCCTGTTGACCTTGAAGCGTCGTCCGGTCAGCGCTTTGGGAGCCACGCGCACGTAGTACGGCTTGTCGCCGGGCTGCCAGGGTTCCAGGAGCAAGGCGTCCACCGCGTCCTTTTCCTCCTGGTCTTCGATGAGTTCCGCTTGCCCCCGGGCCGTCACGCTCCAGGCGGTCTCGTCATGGGCGTCGTAGCCGTCGATCTCGAACGCCACCGGCTTGGCTGTGATGGCGCCCCACAGCTTCGTGCCGCCGGAGGTGCGGAAGACGATCGCGCGCCGCTCAAGCACGAAATTCACCGGAAAGATCTCCGGATGACTGTCCACGATCAGCGCGATCCGCCCCACAATTTCGGCACCCAGCAACGCCCAGCACTGATCCATGGTGAGCGAGTAATCCGGCCGGGGCGTGGTTGTATCCATGTGGAGCCACGTTACGTACCGGTCCGGGCCCGGATCAGGGCCATAAGGCCCCAGCGCGCACCTTGGCGTGGCGCACTCCAGCCGCCTTAGGAGCGGCCGGTCACCACGGGCTGGGCTTGTAGTCCTTCAGGAAGACGCCGTACTGGTCCTCGCCGGCCTCACCCATCACGATGGGGTCGTACACGCGGGCCGCGCCGTCAACCAGGTCCAGTGGCGCATGGAAGCCCTCTTCCATGAGGCGGACCTTGGTGTAGTGCGGACGCTCGTCCGTGATCCAGCCGGTGTCCACGGCCGTCATCAGGATTCCATCGGCGTCGAGCATTTCCTGGGCGCTGGTGCGCGTCATCATGTTCAGCGCCGCCTTGGCCATGTTCGTGTGCGGGTGCCCCGGACCCTTGTAGGCGCGAGAGAACTGGCCTTCCATGGCACTGACGTTGACGATGTACTTCCGCCGGGCGGTAGAGCGTTTCATTGCGCCGCGCAGCCGGCTCACCAGCAGGAACGGGGCCGTCACGTTGCACAACTGCACTTCGAGCATCTCCAGGGGGTCCACCTCGTCCACCACCTGGGTCCAGCTGTTGATCCCCGCGAGGTCCGGCACCAGTCCGCCGGCGTCGATCGCGGTGCCCGAAGCGATGCGCTCCAGCGACGCGGAACCCGTGGACAGGGCCAGGGATGTGATGGCGTCACCCGCCAGCACGGGATGTTCGAGCACGCTGCTGGCGAGGGCAAGCGGGTGCTTGTCATGGGCATGGCCGAATGTGACGAGTTCCGGCCCCCCGTTGGCAGCCTCGAGGGCGGCGGGCAGCGGCTCGTCCTCGGCGTCGACCAGCGGTTTGTAGGCATTGCCGGAGCGCCGGACTGTCTGGGCTGCGTTGTTGATGATGATGTCCAGGGGGCCAGCGGCATCGAGGGAATCCGTCAGGGCCATCACCTGGGACGGGTCGCGCAGGTCGATGCCCACGATCCGGAGCCGGTGCAGCCACTCAGCGCTGTCCTCCATGGCAGCGAAGCGGCGGGCTGCGTCCTTGGGGAACCGGGTGGTGATGGTGGTGTGGGCGCCGTCGCGCAGGAGCCGGAGCGCGATGTACATCCCGATCTTGGCCCGGCCGCCGGTCAGCAGGGCCCTGCGGCCGGTCAGATCTGTGCGGGCATCGCGCTTGCTGTGGCTGAACATGGCGCACTCGGGGCACAGCTGGTGGTAAAAGGCATCCACCTGGGTGTAATGCTGCTTGCAGATGTAGCAGGGCCGGGACCTGATGAGGTGACCGGCAATCTCGCCCGTCGCGGACGTGGCCAGCTTGTTCCCGCGCGTTTCGTCGTCGATCCTGTCGGGGGCCGCCGTCGCCGTCTGGGCCAGCACCGCGCGGTCCGCTTCGGCGATCTCGTCCCGCTTGCTGACCCGCCGGTGGCGCTTGACGGCCTTGAACATCTTCCCGGTGGCGCGGCGGACGGACACGTAGTCGGGGTGTTCCTCGTCGTAGGCGTGGATCGTGTTCAGGACCTTCAGGCAGGCTTGGATCTCCTCCGGGGTCAAGCCGGCGAGGCCAGGCTCAGCAAGGCCGCGCTCAGCAAGACCAAGCTCGGCAAGACCAGACTCGGCAAGGGGGAGGTCGGAGGACAGATCGGGGGAGCTCATTGCCCTAATTTTACAGGGTGCGGGGGCCAGGTCTGACGCCGGTGCCGGGCCCCCGCCGAACTATGCCGAGGGCGATTGATTGACGGGAGCTTCCCTGCCGACCGCGGCTGCCTGCACGTCGGCCACCTTGTCCACAGAATCCCGCAGTTCGGGCCATTTTGCCGTGGCGGTTCGAACGGCGTTGGGCACGAGGCGCAGGTTGGCCGCGGAGAGCGCCCGTTCCGCGTCGCTGGGATCCGGGACAACCTGGCCCTTGGACAGGACCGTGATTCCGGAGTCAGTGACCTTGAACCCGCGCGCGCGGTCCAGCTCGGCGTCGAGACCGATCGCGGCGCCGGCCGGAACCTTGACGTTCTTGTCGATGATGGCGCGTTTGATCACTGCGCCTTCGCCTACGTTTACTTTGTCCATCAGGACCGAGTCCAGGACCCGGCTGGCGGTGCCGATGTAGACGTCGTTGGCCAGCACCGACCCCTCCACGATGCCGCCGGAGACCACGACGCCGCTGGCCACGATCGAATCCAGTGCCGTGCCCACGGTGTTGGACTGGCCGCGGACAAACTTGGCGGGCGGGGAGATGGTCTGGCGGGTGTAGATCGGCCACTCGGAGTTGTAGAGGTTGAAGACCGGAACGGGGGAAATCAGGTCCATGTGGGCGTCGTAGAAGGAGTCGATGGTTCCGACGTCGCGCCAGTAAGTGCGGTCCCGTTCGGTGGACCCCGGGATGTCGTTGAGGGTGAAGTCATAGACGCCGGCCTCACCCTGGTTGACGAAGTAGGGGATGATGTCCCCACCCATATCGTGCTTGGTGTCGAGGCGTTCGGCGTCGACGTGCAGGGCTTCGATCAGAGCATCGGCGTCGAACACGTAGTTCCCCATCGAGGCCAGGAACTGGCTGGGGTCGGCTGCGAGGCCGGGCGTGGAGGACGGCTTCTCGACGAAGGCGGCAATCTTTTCCGGGTTGTCCGCGTCCGTTTCGATCACGCCAAACTGGTCTGCCATGTTCAGCGGCTGGCGGACGGCGGCTACCGTGGCCTTGGCGCCGCTGGCCACGTGCTGTGCCACCATCTGGGAGAAGTCCATGCGGTAGACGTGGTCCGCGCCGACCACGACGACGATGTCGGGATTGGCGTCGTGAATGAGGTTCAGCGACTGATAGATGGCGTTGGCGCTGCCCAGGAACCAGCTTTTGCCGACGCGCTGCTGAGCCGGAACGGAGGCCACATAGTTGCCCAGCTGGGTGGACATGCGCCACGTTTCGGAAATGTGGCGATCAAGGCTGTGGGACTTGTATTGCGTCAGAACCACAATTTGCAGATAGCGGGAATTCACAAGATTTGAAAGGGCAAAGT
>JBKPJW010000010.1:0-5152 GCA_046730875.1 Actinomycetota bacterium
ACCCAGCGGCTGCTGCTCGCGTCCCCGGTCCCGGACCCGGACCGGCAGGAACAGCGCCGCGCAGACCGGCACCGGCTCCTGGAGATCCAGCGCCAACAGCACGAACAAGCGGGAGCCCTCGCCTGAGGACCCCGCTGCAGGCGGGCCCCGCTGCAGGCGGGCCCCGCTGCAAGCGGGAGCCACCGCAAACGAACAGCACGGCAGACGAACGAAACGGAAACACAACGGCCGGCTTCCCCGGGAAGATCCGGCAGGCAACGGAGGAACAGCATGGCAACAACTGCCAGAATTGGTGTGCAGGCGATGATGCTGAAGGGCAGCTTCGCCGAACTCGGGGCGTTCGAGACGCTCCGGAAGGTCAGCACGATCGGCTACAACGCCGTCGAGGTTTCCCAGATCCCCATGACACCGGAGAATGTGGCGGAACTGGACCGCGCGCAGACCGAACTCGGCATGGACGTGGCCGCACTCTCCGTCGCCATGGAAACCCCCAAGGGCATGCCCGGCGATTCGCTGAAGGACCACTTCGACAAGATCGTCGAGGACGCCAAGCGCCTGGACACGAAGCTCCTGCGGATCGGCATGCTGCCGTTCCCGGCGATGAAATCGCTCGAGGCCGTGGTGGACTTCGCCAAGCAGGCCAACGACTACGCCGAGCGGCTGGCCGCACACGGGCTGGGCCTCTACTACCACAACCACCACATCGAGTTCGCGAAGTTCGACGGCAGCTACATGCTGGACATCATCGCCGCGAATTCCCCGGCCATGGGCCTGGAAATCGATGTGCACTGGGTGCAGCGCGGCGGCCTGGACCCGGTCCGGACCCTGGAAAAGTACGCCGGCCGCACCGCCATGGTGCACCTGAAGGACTACAGGATCGGTCAGCTCCCCGAGCACGCATTCGGGCTCCTGGAAACCGGAGACATCAAGGGCTTCATGGCCGAGTTCAAGGACGTGGTCCAGTTCGCCGAGGTGGGCGAAGGCAACCTGGATTTCCCCGCCATCATCCCGGCCGCCCAGGCCGCCGGCGCCCGGTACCTGCTGGTGGAGCAGGACGAACTCTACGGCCGCACGGTGTGGGACGCGCTGCAGACCTCTCACGACAATCTCGTGGCCATGGGCCACTCGAACCTTTTCTAGACCACACCCACTGATTACGGAGAATCACCACATGAGCAAGAAAGTACGCCTCGGCATCATCGGCCTCGGCCAGCAGGGCGGCATGTACGCGAAGTTCATCGCTGACGGCGCCGTTCCCAACATGGTGATTGGGGCCATTTGCGACACCGACCCGGCCAAGAAGGAACTTGCCGCTTCCCAGTACCCGGACGTCCCGTTCTACGAGGACTACCTCACCCTGCTCGAAAGCGGCGACATTGACGCCGTCGTGACCTGTGTTCCGCACTTCCTGCATCCGGAGATGGGCATAGAGTCACTCAAGCGCGGCATCCACGCCCTCGTGGAGAAGCCCGCCGGCGTGTACACCAAACAGGTCAAGGAACTGAACGCCTTTGCCGCGAGCAAGCCGGAACTGACCTTCGGCATCATGTTCAACCAGCGCAACAACCCGCTGTACCAGCGGCTGAAGGAAATCGTGGACAACGGGGAGATCGGCAAGATCCGCCGCACCAACTGGATCATCACCACGTGGTGGCGCCCGCAGGGCTACTACAACTCCAGCGAATGGCGGGCAACGTGGGGCGGCGAGGGCGGCGGCGTCCTGGTCAACCAGGCACCGCACCAGCTGGACCTGTGGCAGTGGATCTGCGGGGTGCCCAAGTCCGTCTACGCGAAGGTGGCCTACGGCTTCCGCCGCGATATCGCCGTCGAGGACGAGGTCACCGCGGTGGTGGACTACGGCGACGGCGCCACCGGCGTCTTTGTCACCGCCACCCACGATCTCACCGGCACCGACCGCTTCGAGATCCTGGGCGACCAGGGCAAGATCGTCGTCACCGACAGCAAAACGGCCACCGTCACCAGGATGACCCTGCCGGAACGCGAGCTGAGCGACGGCATGGGCATGGAGGACGTCCGGAAACTGTTCATGGGCGAGCTGAATTCCGAGGACTACTACGGCACCGAAGTCATCGAGTTCGAGTCCGCCTGGGGTGCGCAGCATTCAGGCGTCCTGGAAAACTTCGCCGCCAACATCCTGGACGGCACGCCGCTCCTGGCGCCGGGCTCGGACGGCATCAACGGCGTCCGGCTGGCCAACGCCATCCACCTGTCCAGCTGGACCGGCAGGGAAGTGGGCCTCGACTTCGACGAGGACGAGTTCCTCACCCAGCTGAACAAGAGGATCGCCGCGGAAGGGAAGTTCCCCGAGCGCGCCTGACCCGGCACCTCCGCCCCCGGCACTCCCACCCACCCAAGTAGCTAGCAGCAGGGGCCGTTCTGGACGTCCAAAACGGCCTCAGCTGCGAGCTAGTTGGGTTGATTCCTCGTTAGGATGGGGCGGTGACTGAACCCAAGACGCCGGAAGCTGCCGCACCTACAGGTCCGGCCAAGAAGCACGCCCGGGAGGGGAAGTCCAGCCCCACGATCTATGACATCGCCAGGGTTGCCGGGGTCAATCCGTCCACGGTGTCGCGGGCCCTCAGCAAGCCTGGACGGGTCAGCGCCAAGACGCAGAAACTCATCGAGGATGCCGCGGCCGAGCTCAACTACCAGGTGAACCCGTTCGCACGTGCGCTGCCCACGGGCCGGACCAGCACGTTCGGCCTGATTGTCGCCGACATCACCAACCCCACGTTTTTCGACATCATCCGCGGGGCCGGAGCCACCGCCAGCGCCCGTGACTACACGCTGGTCCTCGCGGACTCCGCCGAGTCGGCCGTCATCGAACTGACAACGGCCCGGCGGATGATGCCCACCGTGGACGGTCTCATTCTCGCCAGCCCGCGCATGGACGACGACGACATCCGCACGCTCGCCCGGGACAAGCCCGTGGTAGTCATCAACCGCCAGGTCGACGGCGTGCCGTGCGTCGTTCCGGACGTCAACAAGGGGATCAGCGAAGCTGTCCGCAGCCTGGCCGCGAACGGGCACAAAAAAGTGGCCTACGTCGCCGGGCCGTCCAAATCCTGGATGTCCGCCCGGCGCTGGGACGGCGTCCGCTCCGCGTGTGAATGGTCCAGGCTTGAGTCCGTGCGGCTCGAATCCACCAAACCAACGGTCGACGGCGGCCGGCAGGCCGCGCGCGAGGTCCTCGCCAGCGGCGCCACTGCGGTCCTGACCTACAACGACCTCCTGGCCATCGGACTCATGCAGGAACTCCAGGCCGCCGGGGTGCAGGTCCCGGACCAGATCAGCATCGTGGGCTTTGACGACATCTTCGGGGCGGATTTCACCACGCCGCCCTTGACCACCGTGCGCTCCCCGCTGGGCGAATGCGGGTCCGGCGCGGCAACGATCCTCCTGGACCACCTGGCCGGCTCGGGCGATGACACCGGCGCGACGCTGAGCGTGGAAACCGAGCTTGTGCTGCGTGGATCCAGCGGCCGGCTCATCGCGAAATAAAGGTTATGGCAATTTTTGGCAACCGGTTGACAAACTAGTTGCCGCGGCAGGACCATTGACTTATGTCACAGTCGATTGCTGCCCACCCAGACCGGCTCCTGCCCGCGGACCCCGGAACGCGAAGCATCGCGCGGGACCTCCTGGGCCGGGTCCAGGACCTTCCGATCATCTCCCCGCACGGCCACGTTGATGCCGCCGTGCTCGAGCACAACACTCCCTTCCCTGATCCGGCAGCGCTGCTGGTCAGCCCGGACCACTACGTCACCCGCCTGATCCACGCCAGCGGCGTTCCGCTGGACCGGCTGCGCCCGCAGGCCGGGGCGCAGGCGGGCCCGTCCGCCGCGGCTCCGGACTCCCGGACCGTCTGGCGCGAGTTCTGCCAGGCATGGCCGCTGTTCGAAGGCACCGCGTCCGGCTACTGGCTCCGCGACCAGTTCCGCAGCGTCTTCGGCCTGGACCAGGAGATCAGCGGCGCCACGGCCGACGCCTCCTACGACGCCATCTCCGCCCGGCTCCAGGAACCGGATTTCCGCCCCCGCCAGCTCTTCAAGGACTTCAACATCGAGGTCCTGGCCACCACCGACGATCCGCTGGATGATCTCGCCAGCCACAAGGCCCTGGCCCGGGACGCCACTTTCCACGGCCGCGTCCTCCCGACCTTCCGGCCGGATGCCTACCTGAATCCGGCCAACCCGGTCTGGGGCGGAAACGTTGAGCGCCTCATCGCGGCAGCGGGCGACGGCGGCAGCGGTTTTGCCGGCTACCTCACCGCACTCGAGAACCGGCGTCGTTACTTCGTGGAGCACGGCGCCGTTTCGGCCGACCACGGCGTCCGCACGCCGCGCACCCTGAAGCTGGACGCTGCGGACGCGGAGCGGCTCTTCGAGCGGGCCCGCTCCGGCGACGCCACCGGCGCCGAACGCGAAGACTTCGAGGCCCACATGATGTACCAGATGGCACGGATGTCCGTCGAAGACGGCCTGGTCATGACCATCCACCCGGGCTCCTTCCGCAACCACCACACGGACACCTTCAACCGGTACGGTGCGGATACCGGGCACGACATCCCCTTCGCGATCGACTACACCGAGGGAATCCGCCCGCTGCTGCAGGACTTCGGCACCGCCAAGGATTTCCACCTGGTGCTCTTCACCATGGACGAGACCGTCTACTCGCGCGAGCTCGCCCCGCTGGCCGGCTTCTACCCGTCCGTCTACCTCGGCGCTCCGTGGTGGTTCCTCGACGCGCCGGACGCCATGCTGCGCTTCCGGTCCGCCGTGACCGAAACGGCAGGATTCTCCCGGTCCTCGGGGTTCATCGACGACACCCGCGCCTTCTGCTCCATCCCCGCCCGGCACGATGCGTCCCGCCGGATCGAGGCCTCCTTCCTGGCCCGCCTCGTGGCAGAACACCGGATCAGCGAGGACCGCGCCCACGACATCATCGTTGACCTCGTCGACGGATCTCCCCGAAGGGTTTTCAAGCTATGACCATGACAGAACAGCCCGGCTCCAGCGCCCCGGCGGACGCGGACCTGCCGCGCCTGGACCGCAGTCTTCGTCCCGCGGCCAAGGCGCCGGTGCGGATTGTCCACCTGGGCCTTGGTGCCTTCCACCGCTCGCATCAGGCC
>JBKPJW010000011.1:0-9844 GCA_046730875.1 Actinomycetota bacterium
GTAGCCTGGCTGCGGAGCCACTTCCCCGCCCTGCAGGTGGAGACACAGCTCGTGGACGGCTCTCCCGTGGACATCCTGGTCGAGACCAGCCGGCACGTGGAACTTGTGGTGGTCGGCACCCGAGGACGCGGCGGCTTCGCCGGAATGCTGCTGGGTTCCACGTCCGACGGCGTCCTCCATCACGCCAAGGGGCCCATCATGGTGGTGCCCGACCGCGACGATCCGCGGCTGGCGGACAGGGCAAGCTTCGGTCCGATGCTCGGCGGATACTAAGGGCCCCGGGCTTCGACGCGACGCCGGAAAGGGCGGTCCACACATGGAGCATCCAGGGACGGCCGGCCCGGCCGAGAGAAGCCTGGCCCAGGCCGGCCCGGATCAGGCCAGACCGGATCAGGCCAGACCCGTCCTGGCCTTGGAACGCCTAAGCCAGGACATGCTCGCTGAGGTCGGCGGCAAGGCGGCCAACCTGGGCGAGCTGGCGCGGGCCGGTCTTCCGGTTCCTAAGGGCTTCGCCCTGACCACCCGGGCCTACCTGGACGCCACCTCTTCCCCGGCGCTGGCGGACGTGCAGCGCGCCCTGGCAGCTACCGCTCCCGATGACCTGGCCGCACTGGCGCAGCTCGCCGCGACGGCCCGCGCGCTGGTGCTCGACGCCGATGTCCCCGCAAGCATCGACGCCGCTGTGCGGGCCGAGTATGCGGCGCTGGGCTCGAACACCGCCGTGGCGGTGCGGTCCTCCGCAACTGCCGAAGACCTGCCGTTCGCCAGCTTCGCCGGACAGCAGGACACATTCCTGAACGTGGTCGGCGCGGACGCCGTCCTGGTTGCCGTCCGCCGCTGCTGGGCCTCGCTGTGGACAGACAGAGCGGTGACGTACCGGGCGGTCCAAGGAATCGAACCCTCCGCGGTGTCCCTCGCAGTGGTGGTTCAGCGCATGGTGGACGCGGCCGTGGCAGGAGTGCTGTTCACGGCCAATCCCGTCACCGGGCGGCGGCATGAGGCCGTCATCGACGCCAGCCCGGGTCTGGGGGAGGCTGTGGTGTCCGGGGCGGTCAACCCGGACCACTTCGTGCTCGACGGCGCCACGGGACGGATCCTGGAGCGGCGAATCGGGGACAAGGGCCTGCTCATCCGCCCCCTGCCCGGAGGCGGAACCGAACGGGTGGAACAACCCGGCGCCGGCTCGGCGCCCAGCCTCGACGATGCCCAACTGGCCGCGCTGGAGCTCCTGGGCCGCCGCGCGGAACTGCACTTCGGCTCGCCGCAGGACCTGGAATGGGCCATCGGCCAGGACGGCACTGTGTGGCTGACACAGTCCAGACCCATCACCACGCTCTATCCGATGCCGGACAAGCCGCCGTCCGGACCGCCGCCGCGCGTCTATCTGTGCTTCAGCCTGGCCCAGGGGCTGACGCGGCCCCTGACGCCGATGGGCCTGGCCGGCATCCGGCTGATTGCGTCCTGTGTCGCGGGGGCGGCGCATTTTCCGGTGCCGGAGCCCCGCGACGGACCCGCGCCGTACACGGAAGCCGGACAGCGCATCTTTTTCGATCTCACACCGGTGGTCCGGAGCAAGACCGGACGCGCGATCGTCCCGCGGGTGTTCGACATCATGGAAGCGCGCTCGGCCGCGGTGCTGCGCCGGCTTTTCGCCGATCCCAGATTCTCCGTGGTCACAACCTCGCCGTTGCCGCTCCTGCGCCACGTCGCCCCGGTGGCGGCGCGGGCACGAGTCCCCGAAACCCTGATCCGCGCCCTTTTCCGTCCCGAAGACGCGCTGCGCCGGGCCGGCCGTGTGGGCGAACAGCTCAGGGCCTCCCTGGCAGTGCCGGCCGGCGCCACCGCCACGCAGCGCCTGGAGCACGTTGAGCGGACCCTTGGCCGGAACGTGTTCCCCGTGGTGCCGGCCATCTTGCCGCTGCCCGCCTTGGGATTCATCTTGCTGGCCGTGGCCGGAAAGCTCGCGGGAAATCCGGGGAATGGCGCGCTGCAGGAAGTCCTTCGGGGCCTGCCCAACAATGTGACCACCGAAATGGATCTAGAGCTCTGGTCGCTGGCTGCCGCGATCCGGAAGGACCCGGCGTCGGCGGCGGTGTTCGCTGACGCCGCATTGCCTGAGGTAGTCCGGCGATACCGGGCAGCGGAGCTGCCCGGCGCCGTGCAGTCCGGGCTGGCGGACTTCCTGGGCCGGTACGGCCACCGCGCGGTGGCGGAGATCGACGTCGGCATGCCCCGCTGGTCTGATGACCCGACCCACATTCTCGGCGTCCTGGCCAACTATCTGCGCGTGGATGACCCGGCCCTCGCACCGGACCGGCAGTTCGCCAAGGCGGCGCGCGAAGCGGACGTGCAGGTGGAGCGGCTTGTCGCTGCCGCCCGGCAACGGGGCCGCCTGCGCGGGTCCCTCGCGCGGGCCGCGCTGAGGCGAACCCGGATGTTCGCCGGGCTGCGCGAATTGCCCAAGTATCACCTTGTGGAAGCCCTCGGCGCCGTCCGGCAACAGCTTGCGGCCGTGGGCGGCGAACTCGCCGCGGCCGGGGTCATCGATGCCGCGGACGATGTCTTCTTCCTGGACCTGGCCGAGGCGCACCGGGGGCTGGGCGGCGACAAGCTGCAGGGGATGGTGAACCGGCGCCGGGACGCGTACGAGGCAGAATTGGGCCGGCGGCACATTCCCCGCGTGCTGCTCTCCGACGGCACCGAACCTGAAGCCGTGCAGCCCGAAGCTGCACAGGCCGCCGACGGCGGCTCGGCGGGGCTGCTTTCCGGCACGCCGGCCTCGGCCGGCACCGTGACGGCCCTGGCCCGCGTGATCCTTGACCCCCTGGGTGCGCACCTGGAACCGGGGGAGATCCTTGTGGCGCCGTCCACGGATCCCGGCTGGACGCCGTTGTTCCTGACGGCCGGCGGTCTCGTGATGGAAATGGGCGGCCCCAACTCGCACGGGGCCGTCGTCGCCCGGGAATACGGCATCCCCGCCGTGGTGGGAGTTCCCGACGCAACGGCACGGATCGCCACAGGCCACAGCATTACGGTCGACGGCGCCGCCGGCACCGTCACGCCAGCGAGTTAGCGTCGGCGAAGTGAGCGGTTCGGAGGGCCGCCGGCCACGGACAACCATAGGCCAGGCCGCGGGCATATCCGCCGCGGGCACCCCGGCACCCGATGGCGGCGCGCCCGAAAACCCCGCCGTCGGCATTGCCGGGGACGGGACCGCCGGGCCGGACGAACGCACCCCGGACTCGGTTCAGCGGCTGCCGCCGGTCCCGATCCGGGCGCCTGGGCGGGACGCCTGGCTGCCGGCGTGGCTCGTGGGCCATCCGCTGACGGCCGGCTGGGCATGGGCCGGGTTCTGGGCAGTACTGATCGTGGCCGATGAATTCCTGGATCTGGCCGGCTGGTCCTGGTACGTGCTGGTCGGCATGGCCGCCCTGCCCACGCTGCTGGCAAGCGTCGCCCTCCTGAACGCCACCCCGCGCCGGTATCTCAAGCCGCGGCGGGACACGGTCCTGGGCCACTTTTTTATCCGCTTCCTTGCCCTGATCGCCGCTTTCCTCGTGTGGGGCGTGTCCGTGGTCATGAGCGCCTCGATTTCAACCACCCTTCAGTCCCTCGTCGGGGCATCCGAGCGCGAGGTCACCGCTGTGGGCTTCAACCTCCTGCTGGCCGCGATCCCGCTGGTGGTCTCCGTGCTGTGGCTTTCCTTCATCATCCGCTGCGCCTGGTTTCTCCGGCGCCTCCGCGGCTGGAAACAAACCCCTGAACCCGGCGCCGTACCCAAGAAGTTCCTGCGGGACCGGCCGAGGCTGCGGCCGGTAGTGGTGGGCCTCGCGCATCCGGGCCTGCTGCTCGTGGCCGGCCTGGGCACCTCTGTGCTCGCCTTGCTGCTTGGCGCGGTGGAGCTCACTGTCAACGTGCTGAAGTAGGGCAACCGCGCAGGCTGGCCCAGGCGTACTGTTGACTTATGAGCTGCACTGAAGCGCGCATTCCTCAGACCCGCATTCCTCTTGCACGGATTCCTCTTGCACGGACATTTGCACCATCTGCGCCCGGAGCGTGGTCACGATGACCCGCCAGTGGCTGCGCTGGCTGCCCGCCGCGGCCGTTCCTGCCGTCATCGCCGCCGGTGCGCTGGCCGGATCCCTGCCCGCCAGTGCCGGGGATCCTCTGCCGCCCAAGACCGCGGAGCAAGTGCTGCAGCTGATCGCGCAGCACCGCGAACCTGCACTTTCCGGAACCCTGGAACAGTCCTCCGAGCTCGGTCTTCCCGCGCTCCCCAAGACCGGTCCCGGCACGGACTCGTCCAGCACCGCCTGGCTCGAACTGCTGACCGGTCCGCACACGGCGCGGGTCTATCGCGACGGCCCGGACAATGCCCGCGTCCAGGTGATGGACCGGCTGGCCGAACGGAACGTCGTCCGCCAGGGTAACGACGTGTGGTTCTACAGCTCCAAGGACAACACGGCATCCCACCTCCGGCTTCTGGCCGACCACGCTAGCCGCCCCGACCACGAGAGCGGCAAGAACGGTGCGGCCAGCCCGGACCAGCTCGCTGCGATGTTCCTGGCCAAAATCGACGCCGGAACGGACGTGACGGTGGCGGACGATGTTCAGGTAGCCGGCCGGTCCGCCTACAACCTGGTGCTCACGCCGAAGTCCGAAGCGACGCTGGTCGGATCCATCGCGGTTGCCGTTGACGGCCAGACCGGGCTGCCGCTGGGCGTCGAGGTCAAGGCGCGCGGTCAATCGGATCCCGCCTTCCGCGTCACCTACACCAGCCTTAGCCTCAATGCCCCCGACGCGTCTGTCTTCGCGTTCAGCCCGCCGCCGGGCGCCACTGTCAAGGAGATCCCGGTCCGGGAGCACGAGCGCGGGAACGAAGCCGCGAATTCTGCGCCGCCGGCCGTCAAGGACAGCGCCCGCAAGCCGGCCGTCACCGGCTCCGGCTGGGATTCGGTGGTTGAGTTCCCGGCGGGAACGGCCATCCCGGCGTCGGACGCGACGGCACTGCTCGAACAGGCCACCGTGCCGGTTCAGGGCGGCCGGCTGTTGTCCACTGCGCTGGTGAACGTGCTGGTGCTCGACGACGGCCGGGTCCTCGCCGGCTCCGTGCCACCGGAGCGGCTCCAGGCCGCGGCCGCGCAGAAGTGAGCACGGGTCCGGTGTCCGGCGGCCGTCCGGTGACGGCCGCGTGAGCGCCACCGGGCCGGAGGCCGAGCTGAGCATCGAGACCAGCGGCCTGACCAAGCGGTTCGGCCAGCAGTTGGCTGTCAACGGCGTCGATCTGGCCGTGCCGAAAGGCGCGGTCTTCGGCTTCCTGGGCCCGAACGGCTCCGGGAAGACCACCACCATCAGGCTCCTGCTCGGCCTGGCCTCGGCCACCAACGGCTCCATGCGCGTCCTGGGTGCGGAGATGCCCCGAAAACTGGATGACGTGCTTCCCCGCGTCGGGGCCCTGGTCGAGGGTCCCGCCTTTTACCCGTTCCTTTCCGGCGCCGCGAACTTGCGCCGGATGGACGCCGCGGACCCGCACGCTCCGGCGGCCACACGGCGCGCCCGGGTCCAGTCGGCCCTGGAGCGGGTGGGCTTGACGCACGCCGCGGATAAGCCGGTCCGTGCCTATTCGCTGGGCATGAAGCAGCGGCTGGGGATCGCCAACGCCCTGCTGGCGCCGCGGGAACTGCTGGTGCTGGACGAACCGACCAATGGACTGGATCCCCAGGGCACCCGGGAAGTACGGAGCCTGGTGCGCTCGCTGGCAGCAGACGGCGCTACGGTGTTCGTCTCCAGTCACCTGCTCGCCGAAGTGGAGCAGATCTGCACGCATGCCGCGATCATGAGCGCCGGCCGGCTTGTTGCACAGGGAACCCTCGCGGAGCTGCGCGGGGCAGGCCAGGGCAGAATCCGCGTGCTGACACCCGATCCCGGTGCCGCGGCGCAGGTGCTGGCCGGATTGGGCCTGACCGCCAGCCTGAACGGTGACGGCGTGAATCCCGACGCCGTTATGCCCGCCGGGGGCCCCGGCTCCGGGAGGAACGCGGTCCTGTTCGCGTCGCTGCGCGAGGATGGGCGAACCGCTGCAGGCCGGGCCGGCGAAGAGGCACGGGATGCGGTGGAACCCGAAGCTGTGGTGGCTGCCCTCGTGGCCGCGGGAGTCCGGGTTCGCGGCTTCGCGACTGAGCTGGGCAGCCTCGAGGACCGCTTTGTTGCCCTGACGGGGGAGGGATTCGACGTTGTCCAGTAAGGGCTCATCCTTGGGCGGCCCGGCCGGTGGCGCGGCCGACAGTCGCAGCGGAACCACCGATATTCTCGGCGTCCGCGTCGTCGGTGACGTCAGGGCCACCGCCCCGCCGGTCCGGCGCCGGTTCCCGACCGGCGGCCTGCTGGCGTCCGAGCTCGGCGTGCTGTTCCGCCGCCGCAGGACCTGGGCCATGCTGTGTGCGCTGGCGGCCATTCCGGTACTGATCGCCGTGGCCGTGCGGGTGTCCTCGGCAGTGCCCGCGGGGCGCGGGCCCGCCTTCCTGGACCGGATCGCCCAGAACGGCCTGTTCGTGGGCGTCACGGCGATGGTGGTCTCCGTTCCGCTGTTCCTGCCGCTAACGGTCGGCGTCGTGGCCGGAGACACGATCGCCGGCGAGGCCGGGCAGGGAACCCTGCGGTATCTGCTGGTGGCTCCGGCCGGCCGGATCCGCCTGCTGATCGTCAAATATGCCGGCACGGCGCTGTTCGTCGTCGTAGCCCCGCTCGTGGTGGCCCTGACGGGAGCCGGAATCGGCGCCGCTCTCTTCCCCGTGGGCCCGGTGACCCTGCTTTCCGGCGACACGATCGGAACCGGCGAGGCCGTGGTCCGGCTCCTGCTGATCGCCGCCTACCTGGCCGTCTCGCTGCTCGGGCTGTCGGCGATCGGCCTGTTCATCTCCACCCTTACCGACGTTCCGGTAGGGGCTATGGCGGCCACCGTGGTGCTCTCGGTGGTTGCGCAGGTCCTGGATGCGCTGCCGCAGCTTCAGTGGCTGCATCCCTGGCTGTTCAGTCACTACTGGCTGGATTTTGGCGATCTCCTCCGGCAGCCGGTTTCCTGGGACTCCTTTGGCGCCAATGCGATCCTGCAGGGCGGCTACATCGCCGTCTTCGGCGCACTGGCCTACGGCAGGTTCATCACCAAGGACGTGCTCTCCTAGTTCCGGTCCGGTCGCCTCAGGACTCGCAGCCAGGAACGGGCAGCCAGGAACAGGATCCTCAGTAGCGGGCCGCGTAGCCGTAAAGCTTCATGCCGGACATGGCGGCAACATCGGTCACTGTGATGCCGGCGTCGGGGTTGAGCGCCTGTACGACGCGACCGCCGCCAAGATAGATGGCCACGTGATAGAAGCCTGGTGACGAACCCCAGACGAGCAGATCACCAGGACGGGCCTGGGAGAGCGGGACATGGACGGGGGCCTGGGCGAACTGCTGCGAGGCAGTGCGGGGGAGGTATTTGCCGGCCGCGGCGAACGCATTCTGCACCAGCCCCGAGCAGTCGAACCCATAGCTTCCGGTTCCGCCGTACTGATAGTAGAACGGCGACCCGGTCTTGCCGAGCGCAACGGAAATTGCGGTCTGGTTGGACCCGCCGGAAATCGGCGCCGGAACAGGAGCGGGAAGGGGCGCAGGGACGGGTGCGGGTGCGGGGACGGGCGCCGGCGCAGGTGCCGAAACGGGCGCAGGAACGGGCACGGGAGTTCGAACAGGCGCCGGAGCTGCGGGCGCCGGAGCGGCGGCCGCGGGCGCGGAGGACGGCACCGGTTCCGGCGCCGGGGCGGGGGAGACCGCGGCCGGCTGCTGCGCGGCAGAGTCGCCGCCGCCCGGTGATGCCGGGCCAGGCTCAGGCTCCGGTTCCTGGTCCGGCTGCGGAGCCTGGCCCGGCTGCGGTGCCGGGTCGGACGCCGCAGTCAGCGCCGCGAGCCGCTCTTGCTGGCGCCGGCGGTCGAGGGCATCCACCCGGGCCGATTCCAGCGCCGCGGTGGTGTTCCTGAGGCTTGCCAGCTGGTCCACAAGCGCCGTGCGCTGAGCTTTGGCGTCCGCCACGGCCTGGCGCTGGGCCGCCGTGGCGGCGTCGGCATCGACCTTCCGGGCCTCCGCAGTCGCGGCCGCCTCGTCGGCGGCGCGGTTGGCGTCCGCAGCGGCTTCCGTCAGCGACTGCGCGGCGACGGCCGCGGTCTCCGCGGACTGGAATGCCCGTGCCCGTCCGGCGGTTACAGCTTCCAGTGTGGCGGCATCCTCGAGGGCATGTCCGGTGCCGCTGACGAAGCTGCTGAGGGCAGGGTTCAGGCCGCCGTTGCGGTACAGATCGCCGGCCAGCTGGCCGAGTTGCTTGCGGGTCTTGGCCTGTTCCGCCTCGGCCGCGGCGGCCCTCGCGGCCGCCACAGCCGCCGCTTCACGCCGCGTCGCCAGCTCCACGAGCGCCTCGCCATATGCGTTGTTTGCCTGCAGGGACACTGCGAGGCTCGCCTCCTGGGCGTCCGATGCGTCGGCCAGCAGCCCGTCAATCCTGGTGACCTGTGCCGCCGTCGCGCTTTCACTGGACTTGGCGGCGGCAATCTCCTCGGGCGACGGGATCTCCGGCGAGGCCGGAACCTGGCTGACCGCCGGTGCGGTGGGTTGCGGTGCCGCCTGCGCCGGGAGCGCGAGCGTTCCAAGGAGGACGACGGCGGCGCAGAGCACAGCTGTCTTGCGACCGGATCCGGTCCAACTCATGGGCAATCCTCGCTGAAGTTTCAGGCTGAAATGAGCGAGGTCGGATTTGGCGCGTGAAGAAGCCCCTCTGCGGATCACCCAGCAGGCATGAGGCTACGTGCCAAAGATCACTTTGGCAACACAAGTCACATCAATAACATAAACAACACTGGTGTCATTTGGTGAGGAGTGTGAAGGGTGTGTCCCTGCGGCGGGCGGGAGGGGAGCCCGCAAGGCCGGCACGCCGGACCGCCGGACCGCCGGACGCCGCAGCCGCTCAGGCGTGCTGGTGGGCCTCGTGCTCGGAATGGGAGGCGGGCTCAAGCTGGAAGGTGCAGTGTTCCGTGTCGAAATGGGAACCCAGGCAGGTGGTGAGCTTGTCCAGGACCCGGTCGGCGCCTCGGGCACCTAGCGCCGCGTCCTCCACCACCACGTGGGCGGAGAAGACGGGCACGCCCGAGGTGATGGTCCAGATGTGAATGTCGTGCACGGACACCACACCTTCCACCGAAAGGATGTGCTCGCGGATCATCTGAACGTCCACGCCCTTAGGGGTGGCCTCGAGGAGCACATCCACCACGTCGCGCAGCAGGTGCCAGGCCCTGGGCAGGATCATGAGGGCAATGAGGATCGACGCAATGGTGTCCGCCGCCTGGAATCCCGTGACCATGATGACCAACGCCGCGGCTATGACGGCAAAGGATCCCAGCAGATCGCCCAGGACTTCCAGGTAGGCGCCGCGGACGTTCAGGCTTTCCTTCTGGGCGCCGCGCAGGATTAGCAGGGATACCAGGTTGGCGACGGCGCCGAGGACCGCCGCGGCGAGCATGACGTCGGTGTGGACCTCCGGGGTGGCGCCGAGCCGGCGGATGGCCTCGATGAAGATGACCACCGCGATGACGATCAGGACCAGGGCGTTGGCCAGCGCCGCCAGGACCTCGGCGCGCTGGTAGCCGTAGGTGCGCAGATCGCTGGCAGGCCGGGTGGCGATCCAGGCGGCGAGCAGCGCGATGAACACGCCGGCGGCGTCGGAGAGCATGTGCCCGGCGTCGGCGAGCAGGGCCAGGGAGCCGGAGACAAGGGCGCCGATGGTCTGCACCAGCACCACGGCAAGTGTGATGGCCAGGAC
>JBKPJW010000012.1:0-3834 GCA_046730875.1 Actinomycetota bacterium
CCGACCAGCAGCAGCAGCACACCCGCGAGAGTCGCGAGCACGCCGATGACAAGGTGGCGGGTGGACCAGGAACGCCCGGGGACCGATCCCATCGAGCTGGCAAACTTGGGATCATCCTCATGCAGCTGCTTCTCAAGTTGCTCCAGCAACTTCTGTTCGTGCTCCGAGAGCGGCATCACGACCTCCTCAAGTCTGCCAACGTCCGGGCATGACGTGGCCATTGCCCTATTTCCCTAACGCCCGGGATTCCGAACTGGTTCCCGGTTCACCGCCGTTGGTGAAAGGGATTATTTGATAGTCCCGTGCCGGTCTTGAGCCGGCCGGGTCGGCGCCCGAACGGTCGACCCAGTCGTTCTAAACCTAGGTATTAATAAGGATAGATTGTCGCGGCCCGTTCTGAAAGACAGTCTTAAGGCCCTGTCTGCGTCAGAAACGCCCTAGATGATCGCTCTCCGGGCGCCGGGCGAGCTCATTCGCTGCCGCTCCCGGGATCCAGGAGCCGCGCCGGCAGGACCGACTTGTTGCCGAACTTGCGGGTGACCGCATCGAGGGCCTGTTCAGCGGCCCGCCAGTTATCGTCCCGGCGGTCCAGGCTGAGTTGCAGCGGGGCGTCGGCTGCCTCTTCCAGCTGTTCGGCCCGGATCCCCACGAGCCGGACTGTCATGGGCCGGTCCCCTACCGATTCCAGGAGCTGTACCGCAACGGCGTAGAGCAGCTGGGCGCTGTCGATGGGGGTGCCGACGGTCCGGCTGCGGGTAATGGTGGAGAAGTCCGCGTAGCGCAACTTGAGCGCCACGGTCCGGGCATGCATGCCGGCACTGCGGAGGCGCTCCGCAGTGCGGTGCGAAAGCCGCAGCAGCTCCCGGTGCAGCAGCTCCTCATCCGCGGTGTCAGTGGCGAAGGTTTCCTCGGCGCCGATGCTCTTCTCCAAGCGGACGGGTGTCACTGGCCGCGGATCGATGCCCCACGAGAGCCGGTACACGTGCTCCCCCGACGCGCCCAGCAACTTCCGCAGCGAGGGCAGGGGGGAGGCGGCGACGTCCGCTACCGTCCGGATGCCCCGCCGGGCAAGCACCTCCACGGTCTTGCCGCCCACTCCCCAGAGTGCGCTGACGGGAAGCGTGTGCAGGTACGGAACGGTTTCTTCCGGTCCAATCAGCAACAGCCCGTCCGGTTTGCACCGGGTGGAAGCAATTTTGGCCACAAACTTGCTGGCGGCAATGCCCACCGATGCCGTGATTCCCAATTCCCGGAGGACGCGCGCCCGAATCAGTTCTCCAATTTCACGGGGCGGGCCGAGCCGCCGGATGGCTCCCCCCACGTCCAGGAACGCCTCGTCCACGCTGAGCGGCTCCACGAGATCAGTGATGGAGCCAAAAATGTCCATAATCTGTCCGGACACCTCGTAGTAGAGCTTGTGGCGGGGTTCGATGATGACCGCCGAGGGGCACATTCGTGCAGCAACCACCATGGGCATCGCTGACCTGACGCCGAAAGCCCGGGCCTCGTATGAGGCGGAGAGCACCACGGAGCGGTCCGCCGGATAGCCCACAATCACGGGCTTTCCCTTCAGCTCGGGACGGCTGCGCAGCTCAACTGAGACAAAGAATGCGTCCATGTCCACGTGCATGATGCTGCTGCGTCGCAATTCGCGCAGTGCTTCTACACTCAGGCCGCCGGAAGCCACTTCGGCCTGCGCATTTGCCTGCACATTCATCCGCACGGTTGCCTGCGGATTTGCGTTCACATTTGCCTGTACTTTGGTGTGCGCAGCTCTCTGCACTCTCTGCTGATTCTCTGCCTCCGGCCCCACGTCTTCAATCCTATGCCCGGGGACTGACTAAACTGGAGGCTGATTCCGCGTCGACACCAGGAGGAAAGACCCTGTGAAGGTAATTGGACAGCGCAAACGTGCAGCAGCCGCCATCGCGGCGGCCGGCACGTTATTGGCCTTGGCCGCATGCACACCGGCCGGCACCGGGACCCCGGCGGCTTCGTCGGCGTCGGATCCGGCCGCATCGGCGCAGTCCTCCACCACGGCTCCCCCCAGCCCGTCCGCGGAGCCCGGCACTTCGGCGACGGTCGGCGCCCTGGTTCCCGGATTTCCGCAGGCACTCCTGCCCCTCATGCCCGGCGCCAAGGTAGTGTCCAGCAGCTTTGACAAGACCACCGTGCCGGCAACCGTGGCACTCGTGGGCAGCATCACCGCCCCTGCCGCCGACGTGCTGGCCTTCTATACCAAGACGCTGGAGGCACAGGGCTTCAAGGCCGTACCCGGCGAAACCGTGGGCGCCGTGCCCTCCAAGGACTTCCTGCGCGGTGACAACGAGACCGTTAACATCTCCGTCATGCAGACTGCAGGCGTGTCCACGTTCACGATTGGTGCGAACGTCGCCGCCGAGTCCGTCAAGTGAGCCTCGCTGAACAGCTGCGGCTTGAGCAGGCGGCCTTTGTGGGCGCCGTTGCCGGCAAGCTGACGGATTTCCTGACCAGCCGCCAGGCCGTCATGTCCTCGATCTCCCAGGACATCGATCCGCTAATGGGATCCATCTCCAACCTGGTCACGGGCGGCAAGCGCCTCCGGGCGCTCATGTGCTACTGGGGATGGCGTGGCGCGGGCGGGCAAGCCGGTGCGGCCGAGGTAGTGACCGCGGGCTCCGCCCTGGAGCTGTTCCAGGCCGCGGCCCTGATCCACGATGACATCATTGACCGCTCCGATACCCGCCGGGGCGGCCCCAGCGTCCACCGCCGGTTCAGTGAACTGCACGAGGCCCAGGGCTGGGCGCTGGACAGCGAGCGGTTCGGCCACGCGGCCGCCATCCTTACCGGGGATCTGTGCCTGTCCTTCAGCGAGGAATCCTTTACGGAAATCGGAGACCGTGCCGCCTCCGGCAGCCCGGCCCGGCTGATCTTCAACCTCATGCGCGCCGAAGTGATGGCCGGGCAGTACCTGGACATCCTGGAAGAGGTTGCCGGGCCGCGGCGTGACCGTGCCGGGGCGGTCAGCCGGGCCCAGTCGATCATCCGGTTCAAGTCGGCAAAGTACTCCACTGAACACCCGCTCGCGTTGGGCGGCGCCCTGGCCGGCGCCGGCGACGAGCTGCTGCGCGGCTATTCCGCCTTCGCCCTGCCGCTCGGCGAGGCATTTCAGCTGCGGGATGACGTCCTTGGCGTCTTCGGCGACCCCGTCACCACGGGCAAGCCCGCCGGGGACGATCTCCGTGAAGGCAAGCGCACGGTCCTGGTGGCCTTCGCCCTGGACCAGGCATCGCCGGCCGAATCGGAGTTCATCGACGCCAAGCTGGGCAACCCCGACCTGAACGATGCGGACATCGAGGAAATCCGCCGGATCATCGTTGACTGCGGTGCTCTCCAGGCCACGGAAGTCCTTATTGATGAATTCGGCACGGCGGCCTTCGCCGCCCTGGACCTCCTGCCGCTGGAGGAGCTGCCTAAGACGGCGCTCCGCAGGCTGGCAGAAGCCACGGTCAGCCGGGCCGCCTGAGCAACGCTGCCGCCTGAGCAACAACGCTGAGCAACAACGCAGCGGGCCGTGCACAGCCTGCGCTGTACACGGCCCGCAACGGTCCGCCTTATAGATGCCGGCAGCTCATGAATGCTGCCAGCCGCGCTGCTACCAGGCCAGAGACTGTGCCCTGCGGCGGATTTCGGTCTTGCGCCCTTCACGGAGGGCGTCGATCGGCCGGCCACGCAGGGACTCGTCCGGAGTGAAGAGCCAGTTAATGAGTTCCTCATCCGAGTATCCGGCGTCCGACAGGACAATAATGGTCCCCTTGAGGCTCTCCACGGCATGCCCGTCCTGGATGAACGCCG
>JBKPJW010000013.1:0-18230 GCA_046730875.1 Actinomycetota bacterium
CCGGCTGTACAGAAACTACTTCGACGTAGAAGGACACTAAACCGTGGACCTGTTTGAATATCAGGCGCGCGATATGTTCGAGGCGCACGGTGTACCCGTGCTTGCTGGCATCGTGGCGCACACCCCTGAAGAAGCAAAGACAGCTGCCGAGAAGATCGGCGGCGTAACTGTCGTCAAGGCACAGGTTAAGGTCGGTGGCCGAGGCAAGGCTGGCGGCGTTAAGGTCGCAAAGACCGCCGATGAGGCGCTGGAACATTCCACCAACATCCTCGGCATGGACATCAAGGGTCACACCGTCAACAAGGTGATGATTGCCCAGGGTGCCGATATCGCCGAAGAATACTATTTCTCCGTCCTGCTGGATCGAGCCAACCGCAACTACCTGGCCATGTGCTCGGTTGAGGGCGGCATGGAGATCGAGCAGCTCGCCGTCGAACGTCCGGAAGCCCTGGCCAAGGTTGCCATCGATCCGGCCGTCGGCATCGACCAGGCCAAGGCCGACGAAATCGTCGCCGCGGCCGGTTTCGCTGAGGAGCTGCGCGGCAAGGTCGCCGCCGTTATCCTCAAGCTCTGGGACGTCTTCAAGAAGGAAGACGCCACCCTCGTAGAGGTCAACCCGCTGGTCAAGACCGGCGCCGGTGACATCGTTGCGCTCGACGGCAAGGTCACTCTCGACGAGAACGCCGAATTCCGCCACCCCAAGCACGCCATCCTTGAAGACAAGGAAGCTGCTGACCCGCTCGAGGCCAAGGCCAAGGAGCAGGACCTGAACTACGTGAAGCTCGACGGCGAAGTCGGCATCATCGGTAACGGCGCCGGCCTGGTCATGTCCACCCTCGACGTCGTCGCTTACGCCGGTGAGAACCACGGCAACGTCAAGCCCGCGAACTTCCTGGACATCGGCGGTGGAGCGTCCGCTGAGGTCATGGCCGCCGGCCTCGACGTCATCCTGGGCGACCCGCAGGTCAAGTCCGTCTTCGTTAACGTCTTCGGCGGCATCACCGCGTGCGACGCCGTGGCCAAGGGCATCGTTGGCGCGCTGGCCGAGCTCGGCCAGTCCGCGAACAAGCCGCTCGTGGTCCGTCTCGACGGCAACAACGTTGAGGAAGGCCGCCGCATCCTGGCCGAGGCCAACCACCCGCTGGTTACCCTGGCCGCCACCATGGACGAGGGCGCCGACAAGGCCGCCGAGCTCGCCAACGCAGCGAAGTAAAGGGACCCGACTATGTCTATTTATCTGAACAAGGACTCCAAGGTCATCGTCCAGGGCATCACCGGCGGCGAAGGCACCAAGCACACCGCCCTGATGCTGAAGGCCGGCACCAAAGTTGTTGGCGGCGTCAACGCCCGCAAGGCCGGCTCTACGGTCCTGCACGGCGACACCGAGATCACCGTGTTCGGCACCGTCAAGGAAGCCATGGCCGAGACCGGCGCTGACGTTTCCATCGTCTTCGTGCCGCCGGCCTTCACCAAGGACGCCGTCGTCGAAGCCATCGAGGCCGGCATCGGCCTCGTCGTCGTCATCACCGAAGGCGTGCCGGTCCAGGACTCCGCAGAGTTCTGGGCCCTGGCCCAGTCCAAGGTTGACGCCGACGGCAAGCAGATCACCCGCATCATCGGACCGAACTGCCCCGGCATCATCACCCCGGGCGAGGCGCTGGTCGGCATCACCCCGGCCAACATCACCGGCAAGGGCCCCATCGGCCTCGTCTCCAAGTCAGGCACCCTGACCTACCAGATGATGTACGAACTGCGCGACCTCGGCTTCTCCACCGCCATCGGCATCGGCGGCGACCCGGTCATCGGCACCACCCACATCGATGCCCTCGAAGCTTTCGAAGCTGACCCGGAGACCAAGGCGATCGTCATGATCGGCGAAATCGGCGGCGACGCCGAAGAGCGTGCCGCGGACTACATCAAGGCACACGTCACCAAGCCGGTTGTCGGCTACGTGGCAGGCTTCACCGCCCCGGAAGGCAAGACCATGGGCCACGCAGGCGCCATCGTTTCGGGTTCCGCGGGCACCGCCCAGGCCAAGAAGGAAGCCCTCGAGGCTGCCGGCGTCAAGGTCGGCAAGACACCGTCCGAGACTGCCAAGCTCCTGCGCGAAGTCTTCGCAACCCTCTAGGACCGAAGCACCGCCAAGCACCAAAGCGCAACGCGGGGTCACCGACGGCCCCGTCCCACTCGCTGGGACGGGCCCGACGTGGCCCCGCGTTTTTGTTTAACAGTGCTTGCCTAAGCACGACGGCGGCAGGTCACCTCCCCGGGAAGGTGACCTGCCGCCGTCGTGCTGCAACGCTATAGCGACGCCGTGCGTCAGACTTTGGCTCCGGCCAGGAGTTCGTCGAGCCGCTCGTAGCCTTCGGTCAGCCCGTCCTCCATGCCGGACTGCGCCATCCCGTCGCGGGCCTCCATGCTGGGATAGACACCGTGGGCCACGAGCCGGGTGCGTCCGCCGCCAAGATCCTCGAAGGTCAAGAACTCAATGCTGACGACGTCAGGGTAGCCGTCGAACTCGAAGGTCTGGATGGCGAAGTCGTTTTCCCGGACCGTGTGGAAGACACCGTTGAATCCGTAGGCGTCGCCGTCCGGTCCCGTGTGGGTGTAGCGGTAACTGCCGCCGGTCCGGAAATCATAGTGGTCGATGTCCATCTTCAGCCGCCGCGGGCCGAGCCACTGGGCGACCAGTGCGGGCTCCTTGTGTGCCCGGAACACGTCCGCGACGGGAAAATCGAACTCCCGCTCGCAATCGATGAAGGGCAGCCCCTCCGGGACACTGAGTTTCAGGGCGTTGGTCATGATGATGAATCCTTTGCCTGTGTGCCGCGTGCCGCGGCGCTGGATTGGAGCACGGCGTCAAGGCTGCGGAACTGCTCCTCGCGGACCAGCCGGTACTGGTCGATCCATGCGGTGAGCGCCTCCAGCCGTGCGGGGTTCAGATGGACGGGCCGGCGCTGGGCGTCACGGGTGCGCGTGACCAGCTGCGCCTGCTCGAGGACCTGGATGTGCTTCGAGACCGCCTGCTTGGTGATCGCGAAAGGTTCCGCCAAATCATTCACGGTGGCCGGACCCCGGCTGAGCCGGGAGATGATGCGGCGACGGACGGGGTCGGCGAGGGCCAGGAAGGCGGAGTCGAGCTGTTCGTCGTCGCGTTCGTCCACTGGATGCCCACCTCCCGTCCCGGGTCCGACAGGGACACTGCCATCAACGAGTAGCCTCCGGTATTCAACCACTTCATTGATCAACCTTTAGGTTGTTAAGGCTACGCCCGGTCCCCGGCATGTGCAAGGGCCAGCGTGAAAGCTAGCTCCGCTGCCATTACCCTTGCGTGGCTCATCCCGGCTTTGTTAGTATGTCAGGACAAACTACCAAAGGAGATGCGAGTGCCTCTCGTGCGAATCGACGTCAATCAAGGCCGCACCCCGGACCAGCTCCGCGGGCTCAGTCAGGGAATCCACGCTGCGATCGTGGGTGAATATGGCATTCCGGAGCGGGACTACTTCCACGTGCTGACGGAACATCCGGCGGGGCAGATCGTCGCCCAGGATGCCGGTCTGGGCTTCGAGCGGACGCCGGATGTTGTGATGATCCAGATCTTCACCCAGGCCGGGCGCAGCCAAGCCACCAAACAGTCCCTGTTTGCCGCCATCGCAGAGAAGCTGGCCGCTGTAGGCGTAGCCGGCGAGGACGTTTTCATCGGGTACGTCGAGAACGGCGCGGGGGACTGGTCGTTCGGCTTCGGACAGGCCCAGTACATCACCGGCGAGCTAGGTGTCCCCAGCAGGTAGCGGCGGGTGCTGCGGCCACCTGCAGTCAGGCAGCCTGCAGCTGCGGCTGGCGTTAGAACGCCCGCACTGGAGCGGGTTTCAAGCCCTCTGTGTCACGTTGTAAATATGTCAGTACAAACCTTTGACAGTACATAGATTCTAAGGCAAAGTAGTGGATGTGGTCCGGTTCACCCCGGGCCCCAGCGCCGAAGCTCAGGCTGCGCAGAGGTACCGAATTCACACCAGAAAGGTCCGCGATCACCGTGACCCACGAACTGCTCACGATCGGGCGCATCAGCGTTGATATCTACCCGAACGACATCGGGGTGGATCTGGAGGATGTCACATCCTTCGGAAAGTACCTTGGCGGGTCCCCATCCAATGTGGCGGTTGCCGCCGCCCGCCACGGCCGCCGCACCGCCGTTATCACCCGCACCGGGGACGACGCCTTCGGCACATACCTGCACCGCGAACTGCGCAAATTCAACGTGGACGACTCCTTCGTTACCGCCGTCAAGGAATGGCCCACCGCGGTGACGTTCTGCGCGATCAAGCCGCCGGAGGATTTCCCGCTCTACTTTTACGGACGCTTCCCCACGGCCCCGGACCTGCAGATCAAGGCCGAGGAACTGGACCTGGACGCCATCAGGAACGCCGGAATTTTCTGGTCCACCGTCACCGGCCTCTGCCAGGAGCCCAGCCGCTCGGCCCAGCTGGCGGCCCACGAGGCGCGGCCTCGCACCGGGCTGAAGCCCGGCCAGTTCACCATCCTGGACCTCGATTACCGGCCGATGTTCTGGGCCTCCGAGGAAGAAGCCCGGGAGCAGGTCGCCAAGATCCTGCCGCACGTCACCGTGGCCATCGGCAACGACAAGGAATGCGCCGTCGCCGTCGGCGAGGGCACCCCGGACGAACAGGCTGACCGGCTGCTCGCAGCCGGCGTCGAAATCGCCGTCGTCAAACTCGGACCGGAAGGCGTGATGGCTAAGACCCGCACCGAGCGCGTGGTGTCCGCCCCCGTTCCGGTGGAGACCGTCAACGGCCTCGGCGCCGGCGACTCGTTTGGTGGGGCATTCTGCCACGGGCTGCTCTCAGGCTGGCCGCTGGCCCAGGTGCTCGACTTCGCCAACGCCGCGGGCGCCCTGGTTGCCTCCCGCCTGTCCTGCGCCGACGCCATGCCGACGCCGGAAGAGGTCACCGGCCTGCTGGCCGAACGCGGCCGCGCGGTGCCGGGAACATACGCCACCGAAGGAGCAGCACTGTGAGTGTCAACCCCGCCGCCCGCGCCGTCGCGCTGGATGATAATCCCCGCCGCTACGAGCACCTGAGCGTCATCCGGCTCGAAGACCCGGACGCAATCGCCCGCGCCGCGAAGGCCCGGCAACGCCACCCCGGCGTCAAGGCCGGACGGCAAAACTTTATTGTCGCCGCCGACCACCCCGCCCGCGGGGCGCTTGCGGTCGGCAGCGATCCCGTCGCCATGGCCGACCGCCGCCAGCTCCTGGACCGCCTGCAGATTGCGCTGGCCAATCCGGACGTCGACGGCGTGCTGGCCTCGCCGGACATCATGGACGACCTCCTCCTGCTGGGTGCGCTTGAGGGCAAGCTGATCTTCGGGTCGATGAACCGCGGGGGGCTCGCGGGCCTGGTCAACGAATTCGATGACCGCTTCACCGGCCACACCGCGGCCGCGCTCGAGGCCCTGGGTGCCGACGGCGGAAAGATGCTCACCCGCATCTGCCTCGGGGACCCGGACACGGTGGTCACCCTCGAAGCGACCGCGCGAGCGATCGACTCCCTGGCCGAGCGCAAGCTGATCGCCATGGTGGAGCCGTTCCTCTCCGTCCGGGAGGACGGCAAGGTCCGCAACGACCTCTCCACCAATGGCGTGATCAAGTCCATCGGAATCGCCGGGGGCCTCGGTTCCACCAGCGCCTACACCTGGATGAAGCTGCCTGTGGTTGCCGAGATGGAACGCGTCATGGCGTCCACCACCATGCCCACCGTGCTCCTTGGCGGGGATCCGGAAGGAAGCCAGGACGACGTGTTCTCCAGCTGGCAGGCCGCCCTCGCCCTCCCCGGGGTCCAGGGCCTCACCGTGGGCCGGACCCTGCTCTACCCTTACGATGGCGACGTCGCCGGAGCCGTGGCCACCGCAGCCTCGCTGCTGCACCACACTCAATCCGGCCGCACCGAACCAATCGACACTGCCTCCAGCCGCACCGAAGACGTATCGGAGTAACTTTCCATGGGAACGAGAACTGCCTCAGGAACACGCAGAATGACAGTCGCCCAGGCGGTCGTCGAATATCTTTCCAAGCAGTACACGGTCGATGCGGTCGGCGGACAGGACTTCCGCGAACGCCTGATTCCGGGTACGTTCGGCATCTTTGGTCACGGCAACGTCGCCGGCGTCGGCCAGGCCCTGAAGCAGTACCAGCAGCTCGACCCGGCGATCATGCCGTACTACCAGGGCCGCAATGAACAGGCCCAGGCCCACCAGGCCGTCGGCTACGCCCGGCACACCCGGCGCCGCCAGACGTTCGCGATCAGCACCTCGATCGGCCCGGGGTCCTCGAACCTGCTCACCGGCGCGGCACTGGCCACCACCAACCGGCTGCCGGTCCTGCTGCTGCCCAGTGACACCTTCGCCACGCGCGCCGCCGACCCCGTGCTGCAGCAACTCGAGCAGCCTTACGCCTACGACATCACCGTTAATGACGCCTTCCGGCCGCTGTCCAAGTTCTTCGACCGCGTCTCCCGGCCCGAGCAGCTGTTCTCCGCGTTCCACCACGGCCTCCGCGTCCTGACGGACCCCGCCGAGACCGGCGCGGTCACGATCTCGCTGCCCCAGGACGTCCAGGCCGAGGCCTTCGACGTGCCCGAGGAATTCCTGGCCGAGCGCGAATGGCGGATCCGCCGCCCGGACGCCGACGACGAGGACATCCGCCGCGCCGCGGACGCGATCCGCGCCGCCAAGCGCCCGCTGATCATCGCCGGCGGCGGCGTGCTCTATGCCTACGCCAACGAGGAACTGGCCAAATTTGTCGAGCTGACCGGCATCCCGGTCGGAAACACCCAGGCCGGCGTCGGTGTTCTGCCCTGGGACCACAAGTTCTCGCTCGGCGCGATCGGCTCCACCGGCACGACGGCGGCCAACGCCATCGCCGCCGAAGCGGACCTGATCATCGGCATTGGCACCCGCTACGAGGACTTCACCACCGCGTCCCGGACCGCGTTCCAGAACCCGGACGTGAAGTTCATCAACATCAACGTGGCCGCGATCGATGCCTACAAGCACGGCACCTCGCTGCCGATCGTGGCGGACGCCCGCAAGGCGCTCGTGAAGCTGAACCAGGCCCTCGGCGGCTACCGCGTCGGGGCCGATCTCGAGCAGAAGATCGCCGCGGAGAAGAAGCGCTGGGACGCCACCGTGGACGAGGCGTTCGGCACCCGCTTCACCCCGCTGCCGGCCCAGAACGAGATCATCGGCGCCACCAGCCGCGCGATGGATCCGCAGGACGTTGTCATCTGCGCGGCTGGCTCGCTCCCGGGTGACCTGCACAAGATGTGGCGCGTCCGCGACCCGTTCGGCTACCACGTCGAATACGCCTACTCCTGCATGGGCTATGAAATCCCGGGCGGTCTCGGCGTCAAGCGGGCCGCCCTGGCCGAAGCCGCGAAGGGCGGGGCCCGGCGCGACGTCGTTGTGATGGTGGGGGACGGCTCCTACCTGATGATGCACACCGAACTCGTCACCGCCGTCGCCGAGCGGATCAAGCTGATCGTGGTCCTGATCCAGAACCACGGCTACGCCTCGATCGGCTCGCTCTCGGAGTCCCTCGGCTCGCAGCGTTTCGGCACCCAGTACCGGGCGCTGGACGAGGAGCACCACAGCTTCGACGACGGCGACCGGCTCCCGGTGGATCTGGCCCTGAACGCCGAAAGCCTTGGCGTGAAGGTGATCAGGATCGAACCCGGGGAGAAGGTCATCGCGGAACTCGAGCAGGCCATCCGGGACGCCAAGGCCGCCCCCGAAAACGGCGGCCCGATCGTCATCCACGTTGAATCCGACCCGCTGCTGGATGCCCCCAGCTCCGAATCGTGGTGGGACGTTCCGGTCTCCCAGGAATCCGAGCTTGAGTCCACCAAGCAGGCCTTCCAGACCTACACCGAGCACAAGGCCCGCCAGCGCAAGCTGCTCGGCTGACCCCTTCGAACCTCAACAACTCAAGGAAGAGTCCCATGACTACCACCACTGACCAGACCAACCAGACCCAGAGCACCAAGACTATTCACCACTTCATCAACGGCGCCGAAACCGCCGGCGTAGGGACCCGCACCCAGTCCGTCTACAACCCCGCCACCGGCGCCGTCTCCGCGGAGCTGCGGCTGGCCAACCGCGAGGATCTCGACGCCACGGTCGCCGCAGCCCGCGCCGCCGCCGATTCCTGGGGCGACATCTCGCTGGCCAAGCGCACCGCCGTGCTGTTCAAGTTCCGCGAACTCGTCGCCTCCCACATCGACGACCTCGCCGAACTGATCACCGCCGAGCACGGCAAGGTCCTCTCCGACGCCAAGGGCGAGATCGGACGCGGCCTGGAGGTCATCGAGTTCGCCTGCGGCATCCCGCAGCTGCTCAAGGGCGACTACTCGGACCAGGTCTCCACCGGCATCGACGTCTTCTCCTTCCGCGAGCCGCTCGGCGTCGTCGCCGGCATCACCCCGTTCAACTTTCCGGTCATGGTGCCGCTGTGGATGGCCCCGATGGCGATCGCCACCGGCAACGCCTTCATCCTCAAGCCCTCCGAGCGCGACCCCTCCGCCTCCATGCTGCTCGCCAAGCTCTGGAAGGACGCGGGCCTGCCCGACGGCGTCTTCCAGGTCCTGCACGGCGACAAGGAAACCGTGGACGGGCTCCTGACCCACCCGGACGTGGACGGCATCTCCTTCGTCGGCTCCACCCCGATCGCCCGCTACGTCCACGAGACCGCCACCGCGCACGGCAAGCGGGTCCAGGCCCTGGGCGGGGCGAAGAACCACGCGATCATCCTGCCCGACGCCGATCTCGACAACGCCGCCGACCACCTCGCCGCCGCGGCCTTCGGCTCCGCCGGCGAACGCTGCATGGCCATCTCGGTCGCCGTCGCCGTCGGTGAAGCCGCCGACCTGCTGGTCAAGAAGGTCGAAGAGCGCGCCCTGGCCGTCAAGGTCGACAACGGCACCGCCCCCGGCGCCGAAATGGGACCGGTCATCACGCCGGCGTCCAAGGAACGCATCGTGAAGATCGTCACCGAAGCCGAAACCGCCGGCGCGGCCATGGTGGTGGACGGCCGCGACCTCGTGGTCCCCGGCCACGAGGACGGGTTCTGGGTCGGCCCGACCGTCCTGGACCACGTCAAGACCGAAATGACCGCCTACACCGAGGAAATCTTCGGACCCGTCCTCGTCGTGGTCCGCGTGCAGGACCTGGAGGAGGGCATCCGGCTGATCAACTCCAACCCCTACGGCAACGGCACCGCGATCTTCACCTCCTCCGGCGCCGCTGCCCGGAAGTTCCAGCGCTCCGTCACCGTCGGCATGATCGGTATCAACGTCCCGCTGCCCGTCCCCGTGGCCTACCACTCCTTCGGCGGCTGGAAGGCCTCGCTCTTCGGCGACAAGCACATCTACGGCCCCGAAGGCGTCTCCTTCTACACCCGCGGCAAGGTCATCACCTCACGCTGGCCCGAGCCCACCCACGCCTCCGGCGCCTCCTACAACTTCCCCTCCAACTAGTCCCCACCGCCGCCCTGGCCTCGCCAGCTCGGCCAGGGAACCCAGGCGGCGTGGGCCCACCAACAACGACGCTCGAATGCTCCGCAACCGCCGTTTTGAACGTCCAAAACGGCACCTGCGGAGCAATGGATGAGAAGGAATGGAAATGGCAGAGAACAAGCTGATCATCGGCACCGCGCCGGACTCCTGGGGCGTCTGGTTTCCCGATGACCCCAAGCAGACACCGTGGGAGCGTTTCCTCGACGAAGTCGCCGAATCCGGCTACAAGTGGATCGAACTCGGCCCGTACGGCTACCTCCCCACCGGCCCCGCACGCCTCGCCGAAGAGCTGAAGCAGCGCGACCTGAAGATCTCGGCCGGCACCGTCTTCACCGCTTTCCACCGCGGCGTGGACCAGTGGGAAACCGCGTGGGAACCGGCCCGCAAGGTTGCCGAACTCACGGCCGCGATGGGCGGCGAACACATCGTGGTCATCCCCGCGATGTGGCGTGACGACGTCACCGGGGAGGCTGTGGAAAGCGGCGAGCTCACCGAGAAGGCCTGGGGCGACCTCTTCGCCGGCCACAACCGGCTCGGCAAGACGCTGCTGGAGGACTTCGGCCTGAAGCAGCAGTTCCATTCGCACGCCGACTCGCACGTCGGCGCGCAGGAGGACATTGAGACGCTCCTGGCCGCCACGGATGCCAAGTACCTCAACCTGTGCCTGGATACCGGACATGCCGAGTACTGCGGCGCTTCCAGCCTGGAGCTGATCAAGAACTATCCGGACCGGATCGGCTACCTGCACCTGAAGCAGATCAACCCGGACGTCCTCAAAAAGGTCAACGCGGAAAACATGACCTGGGCCGCCGCCAACCTGGCCGGCGTGATGACCGAACCGCCGAACGGCCTGCCGGACCTGCGCGCCGTCATCGAAGCCGTGGAGGCGCTCAACCGGCCCATCTTTGGCATTGTGGAACAGGACATGTATCCCGTGGACTTCGACGTCCCCATGCCGATCGCCAAGCGCACCCGTAACTACCTGCTCTCCTGCGGCTCCCGCACCGCCGTCAACTAGAACCCGAAGGAATCCACCATGACCAAGATCCTCCGCGTTGCCGTCATCGGCGCCGGCCGTATGGGTGCAGACCACATCCAGCGGCTCAACACCCGCATCCACGGTGCTGAAGTCGCCGCCGTCGTCGACGTCGATCTCGCCCGAGCCCAGGCAGCCATCGAAGGCATCCCCGGCGCCGTAGCTCTCGCCGACGCCGACGAAGCCCTCAACAACGGCGACGTCAATGCCGTCCTGATCGCCACCCCCGGTTTCCTGCACGAAGACATCCTGCTCAAGGCCATCGCCAAGGACATCCCGATCCTCTGCGAGAAGCCGCTCACCCCGGATGCCGAGTCCTCCTGGAAGATTGTCGAGGCCGAGCAGAAACTGGGCCACAAACGCATCCAGGTCGGCTTCATGCGCCGCTTCGACGCCGAATACGCCGCCCTTGGCAAAATCATCCGGGACGCCGAGCTCGGCGAGCTGCTCATGCTGCACCACCAGCACCGGAACCCCAGCACCCCGGCCGGCTTCACCAACGAGATGCTGATCAACGACTCCGTGGTCCACGAATTCGACGCCATCCGCTACTTCACCGGCGAGGAAATCACCTCGGTGCAGGTCCGCCTCGGCAAAGCCACGAGGAACGCCCCGGCCGGCCAGCACGACCCGCAGCACGTCCTGATCGAGACCGAATCCGGCGTCCTGGCCGACGTTGAGATCTACGTCAACGCGAAGTTCGGCTACGAGGTGGCCACCCAGGCATCCTTCGAAGACGGCATCGTCAGCATCGGCGGGGACAAGGGCCCGTATACCCGCAGCAACGGCCGCTGGGGCGGCGCCGTCACCCCCGGGTTCGAGGAGCGCTTCGGTGCCGCGTACGACATCGAAATCCAGTCCTGGGTGGATGCCGCGCTGCGCGATGAGATTGGCGGCCCCACCGCCTGGGACGGCTACGCGACCGCCGCCTGCTGCGAGGCCGGCGTCGAAGCGCAGAAGAACGGCGAAAAGGTCGCCGTGAAGCTCAACGCTAAGCCCGCCCTCTACCGCTAGGAACCCTGCCGGCCGGCCGCCTTCTACTGAAAAGAAGCGCCGGCCGGCTGCACGCCCGCCAGATCCACAATGGAGTGTTCACCGTGAAAATCGCCCTTGACCCCACGCCGTTCCACCACAGCCACGGACTCCTCGAGTTCCCGCGCGTGGTTGCCGACCTCGGCTACAAGTACATGCAGATGACCCCGCACGCCGATTTCATCCCGTTCTACAACCACCCCAAGGCGGACGACGAGCTGGTGGGCCAGCTGAATAAGGCCTGCAAGGACGCCGGAATCGAAATCGCGTCGGTGCTGCCCGTGCTGCGCTGGTCGGGCCCGGATGAGGACGCCCGCGAGGCCGCCGTCCGCTACTGGAAGCGCGCCATCCAGATCACGGTGGACCTGGGCGTGAACACCATGAACACCGAGTTCAGCGGCCGGCCGGAGAAGGCCGAGGAATCCGAGCGGGCCTTCTACCGCTCCATGGAGGAACTGCTCCCTATCATCGAGCGGGAGGGGATCGACCTGCTGATCGATCCGCACCCGGACGACTTCGTCGAGGAGGGCCTGGCCGCGATCCGGGTGATCCGCGGGCTCAACTCGAAGAACGTGGGCCTGGTCTATGTGGCCTCGCACAGCTTCCACATGAAGGACGCGCCGCTGGACATCATGCGCGCCGCGGGGGACAAGCTGCGCCTGGTCCACGTCGCCGACACCATGGACCACCACGCCTCCCACGGGCTGCGCTACATCACCAACCCTCCCGGCAACCCGGTCCGGGTGCACCAGCACCTGAAAATCGGCGACGGCGACGTCAACTGGGACGAGTTCTTCGGCGGCCTCAAGGAGATCGGCTTCCTGGACCGCGAAGACACCGTTATGGTCTCCAGCGTCTTTGCCGAGGATGACAACGCCGCCGACGTCTCCCGCTACCAGCTGGAGACCATGCAGCAGCGCATCCAGAAGGCGAGCCTATGACGGCGTCGGACACTACGTCCGGCCCAACGTCGGGCAAAACGTCGGACTTTGCCCAGCCTGCGGCCGGACCTGATTCTGCGGGCCTGACGGCCGCGGCCCGGACGGCCCGCGGAGCATCGAACCCCAAAGGGTTCATGCGGCGGGTGGCGCTGTTTTCCACCTTTGGCGGACTCCTGTTCGGCTATGACACCGGCGTCATCAACGGCGCCCTGCCGTTCATGCAGCGGGACCTCGGGCTCACCCCGCTGACCGAGGGGCTGGTCACCTCCACGCTGCTGTTCGGTGCGGCGTTCGGGGCCATCTCGGCGGGCCGGCTGTCGGATCGCTTCGGCCGGCGCCGGACCATCATGGGGCTCGCGCTGATCTTCGCCGTGGCCACGATCGCCTGCTCCTTGTCGCCCAGCACCGAACTGCTGATCGCGTCCCGTACGCTGCTCGGCCTGGCCGTCGGCGGGGCATCGGTGATTGTGCCGGTCTACCTCGCGGAAATGTCTCCGGCGGCACAGCGCGGACGGATCGTGACGCAGAACGAGCTCATGATCGTCACCGGACAGTTCCTGGCCTTCACGTTCAACGCCGTGCTGGGCAACGCCTTCCCGGAGGCCTCCTACGTGTGGCGGTGGATGCTCGTCATTGCCACGCTGCCCGCCGTCGTCCTGTGGTTCGGCATGCTGCTGCTCCCGGAAAGCCCCCGCTGGCTGGCCTCCGCCGGCCGCTTCGGTGAAGTGCTTGAGGTGCTGCGCCGGACGCGCGCCACGGAGGAAATCTCCACGGAGTTCGATGAAGTCCGGCAGGCCGCGCGGGAGGACTACCAATCCAAGCTCGGCACCTTCCGCGACCTCACGGTTCCGTGGATCCGGCGCATCTTCGTCGTGGGACTGGGCATGGCTGTGATCAACCAGATCAGCGGCGTGAATGCCATCATGTACTACGGCACCTCCATCCTCTCCAGCTCCGGATTCGGTGATCAGGGCGCCCTGATCGCCAACGTCGTCAACGGGGTCACCTCGGTGGTGGCCGTCGTAGTCGGGATGTCCCTGATGGCGCGTTTCCCCCGCAAGTCCATGCTGATCGTGGGCCTGGCCGGCACGGCAACGTCCCTGCTGGCCATCGGCATCATCTCCATGCTGATCCCGGAAGGCACCCTCCGCGGCTATCTGGTGCTCCTGTTCATGGTGACGTTCCTCGCCTCGATGCAGGCCTGCATTGGCACCGTGACATGGCTGACCATGGCCGAAATCTTTCCGCTGCACGTCCGCGGCATCGCCATGGGCATCTGCGTGTTCGTGTTGTGGATGATCAACTTCCTGATCGGGTTCTTCTTCCCGCAGATGGTGTCCTGGATTGGCGTCTCGGCGACGTTCTTCATCTTCGTCGGGCTCCAGCTGGCCGCCATCGTCTGGGTGAAGCGCGTGGTTCCGGAGACCCGGGGCAAGAGCCTGGAGGACCTGGAACACTTCTTCAAGCAGGCAGCCGCCAAGCAGCCCGTCAACGCTTAGCCTTTTCCAGCACAAAGCCCCGCCCCGGCACTTACCCAACTGACTCGCAGCAGGGGCCGTTCTGGACGTCCAGAACGGCCCCTGCTGCGAGTCAGTTGGGCTAACCCGGGGCGGGGCTTCCTGTGTGATGACTGCTTCTTCGCGCCAGGGTGCTGGCGGTTAGACGCCGGCGTGCAGCCGGGGGAGCGCATCCACGAGCGGGGCCAGTTCCGGCACTTCCTGGGCCTCGGCCAGTGCGCGCTCCAGCGTGGCGTCGTGGACCGGCCGGCTCTGCTCGAGCAGCGCGATGCCGCTGGGAGTGAGCTCGGTATAGATCCCGCGACGGTCATCCGCGCAGAGGATCCGGGTCAGCAGCCCGCGGTCTTCAAGCCTGTTGACCAGCCG
Organism: Actinomycetota bacterium; assembly: GCA_046730875.1. GTDB lineage: Bacteria > Actinomycetota > Actinomycetes > Actinomycetales > Micrococcaceae > Arthrobacter. Next base: position 14,480 of record JBKPJW010000013.1, read on the forward strand.
GGTAGTGGCGCTCGCGCTCAACGCCGTGGCCCGGGCCAGCTGCTGCATCCGCATATGCCAGCCGTCCTGCCGGCTCAGCGCGTCGAGCACGGTGTACTCCACCACGGAAAGCTGCGCCTCGGCCTGCAGGGAACGCTCCAGCTCGGCTTCGATCAGCCCGTGCAGGGCCGCCAGGGTCCGCCAGCCTTGCGCCCGGACCTCGACGGCGTCGTCCTTGATGCCCATCTGCTGATTCCCTTCAGCTCGCGTGCCCGGGCTCGGTGCTGCGGGCACATCAAATAATAGTTGCTTGCGCGCTGTATCTGCTTGTGCAAGAATAAATAACGCGTCTGCAACTACTAGCTTACGCGCCATACCCCATTCCGTACAGCTTTGTAAGGAGCGCCTCCATGCCTGTTGGCCTGATAGCCCTCGCCCTCGGCGGGTTCGGCATCGGACTCACCGAGTTCGTCATCATGGGCCTGCTGCCGCAAGTGGCCGCGGACTTCCACGTCACCGAGGCCACCGCGGGCTGGCTCATCTCCGGCTATGCGCTCGCCGTCGTGGTGGGGGCGCTTGGCCTCACCGCGGCCGTGACGCGATTCGAGCGCAAGCCGGTGCTCGCCATGCTGATGGTGCTCTTCATTGCCGGCAACCTGGTCTCCGCCATCGCCCCCGACTACGGGCTGATGATGATCGGGCGCATCATCGCCGCTCTCGCGCACGGCGCGTTTTTCGGGATCGGCGCTGTGGTGGCCGCCAGCATGGTGGCACCCGACAAGAAGGCCGGCGCGATCGCGATCATGTTTACCGGCCTCACGGCGGCGAACGTGCTCGGTGTCCCGTTCGGCACCATGCTGGGTCAGGCCGCGGGGTGGCGCTCCACGTTCTGGGCCATCACGGTTATTGGCGTCCTCGCCCTTGCCGGGATCCTCGCGCTGGTACCTAGAACAGGTTCGGGAGATGCCGCCCCCGGCGGACTCCGAACTGAGCTCCGCGCCTTCCGGTCCGGGCAGGTCTGGCTCTCCATCCTGGTTACCATCCTCGGCTACGGTGGCATGTTCGGCGCCTTCACCTACATTGCGTTCACCCTCACCGAGGTCACCGGCTTCTCCGCCTCCACGGTCCCGTGGCTGCTGATCCTCTTCGGTGTGGGGCTCTTCATCGGCAACACCCTCGGCGGCAAGGCGGCCGACAGGAACGTGGACCGCACCCTGCTTGTTGTGCTCGCTGTCCTGGTGGTGGTGCTCGTGGTCTTCGCCCTGACCTCCGGAAACCAGCCGATGACCATCGCCTCCATGGTGCTGCTGGGCGGCTTCGGCTTCGCCACGGTTCCCGGGCTGCAGATGCGCGTCATGACGTACGCCAGCACCGCTCCCACCCTGGCCTCCGGCGCCAACATCGGGGCGTTCAACGTCGGCAACGCCCTGGGCGCCTGGATGGGCGGCGTCACCATCACCGCCGGCCTCGGCTACACCTCGCCGATCTGGGCCGGCGCCGGGATCACCCTGCTGGGCCTGGCGGTGATGGCGTTCGCGGCAGCCGCTGCGAAGAAGAACGACGGCGGCCGGTTGGCCGACGTCGTCAACTCCAGTACCGAGCCCGAGACCCAGTCCGAGACGGAACTGCAGCGGGCCTGACGGCCGAACAGCAACTCTGCGGCCGCCCCAGTGGCCGAGCGGAACTGGCCTAGCGGCCGAAACAAAACCCGTCCTAGCGGCCGAACGGCAGCCGCGGGTCCAGGTCCTGGCCCTCCCAGGTCTGGCGGATCCAGCCATGGTGCGGGTCGTCGCTGATGAGCCAGTCGCGGACCGGGCCGGGGCCCGCCATGACATTCAGGTAGTACATGTCGTAACCCGGGGCGGCCATGGCCGGCCCGTGCCAGCCGTAGGGCACCAGCACCACGTCGCCGGTCCTGACCTCCGCCGAAACGTCGATGGGCCGCTCATCGGACGCGTAAACGCGCTGGTAGCCGATGGCGTCGTCGGCGCCCGGGCGTTCCGGCGCTCCGGGCGTCACGCGCGTTTCGAAGTAATAGATCTCCTCGAGGCTGGTCTCGCCGTCCTTTTCCTCATCGTGCTTGTGCGGGGGATACGAAGACCAGTTGCCGGCCGGGGTGAGGACCTCGCAGACAATGAAGCGGTCCGCCTCCAGCGCGGCGGGGGTGCCGAAATTGTGGACCTGGCGGGAGCAGCTGCCCGCGCCCCGCAGTTCCACCGGCGTCTCGGCGGCGGTGATGAGGCGCACCGGGTAGGAGGCTTTGGCCGGGGCTGTGGCTACCGCCACCCTGCCGCCGTCGGCCGAGGTGATCGTCACGGCCGTGCCGGTTCCCGTGTAGAGCACATCGCTGGGTCCGTTGAAGACACTGTCCCGGCCGGCCAGCGGATAGTCCTGTCCGTTCACGGTCGCCACGAAGGAACCATTGAGCGGGACTACGATGCGTTCCTCCGCTGCGGCGTCCAGTTCGACGGCGCTGCCGACCGCCAGCGTGGCGACCTTCAGCCCGGTGTGCGCCCAGCCGCCGACTTCCAGTCCTGAGTCGGACGTTCCGATGGAAATGTCCCACTTGCCTTGTGCGGCGGTGCCGAGCGGATAGACCCAGTTGGCCATGGAAGCTGCCCTTTCGTTGTCGCGCCGGAGGCTGGCGCGTTGTTGTGCGGAGTTAGAGCTGGTGGCGCCCGTCGTCGATCGCCAGAGCTGAGCTCTTTGCCTTTGAGCTCTTTGCCTTTGAGCTCTTTATCTTTGAACCAGCGTCATTTCAAAGCTGTAGGAGTCGGCCCGGTAGACGTGGTGCCCGGTTTCCACCATGCGCCCGGTGTCATCGACGGCGGTGCGCTCCATGGTGACCAGCGCGGAGCCGGGAGTGGTTTCAAGCAGCGACGCCTGGTAGTCGTTGGCGATCATGGCACCGATCCGCTGGGAGGCAAGGCGGAAGTTCACCCCGCCGTTCCGCAGGATGCTGTAGAGGCCCTGCGCCACCAGGCTTGCCTCGTCGATGGCGGTGATGTCGTCACGCACCCAGTTCTCCATCAGGGCCAGCGGCTTGCCGCCCACTTTCCGGAGCCTGGTGAAGTGGTAGACCTTGGCGCCGGTGGGAAGCTGGAGTGCCTTCCGGATCGTGGCGTCTGCTTCCTCATGCGAGAAGCTGAGCACGTCCGTGGTTGGTTTGCTGCCGTTGTTGCTCAGGTCGTCGTAGAGGCTGGAGAGTTCCAGCGGGCGGCGGACCTGGCTGGACACCACCTGGGTGCCCACGCCGCGCTTGCGGACCAGGAGGCCGGAGCGGACAAGCTCATCCATGGCCTTGCGCATCGTCGGGCGGGAAAGGTTGAGCTGAGCCGCCAGATCGATCTCATTTTCCAGCCGGCTGCCGGGCTCCAGCAGTCCGGTGTGGATCGCCGCCTCGATGCCCTGCACCACTTGGTGGTACAGCGGCACGGGGGATGAGCGGTCGATCCGAAGATTCAGTTGAGTCGTCGCCACTGGGTGTGCTCCCTTGTGCTCCGCAGCGGCCGTAGTGCCGGCCTGACTGCGTATGTCAGGCTCATGTTCGCTTGATAGGACATACTGCCTTTTTCTGATAGTAGCAGGACGGCCGGGGGGAGCCAAGGGTCGCGGTAGGGGGACGCAAGACCAGCGTTTGGACGAATTGCTTTCAAGCCGTCCCGGCAGGAAAATTGACCCATTCGATGTACTGCGTTACGTCAAAACATCCTAATGTCAGGACAAACTATTGACAACTGTGACTGGAGTCACCATGATCGGTTATAGATGG
>JBKPJW010000014.1:0-1134 GCA_046730875.1 Actinomycetota bacterium
TGGGCCTACGTGAAGCTGATGGGCGGTGCGGGCCTGACCGAGGCCACCAAGTCCGCGCTGCTGGCGGCGAACTACATTGCCGCACGGTTGGATGAGCACTTCCCGGTCCTCTACACCGGCGAAGGCGGGCTGGTGGCCCACGAGTGCATCCTGGACCTGCGTGAACTCACGGCCAGGACCGGCGTGACCGCCGAGGACGTGGCCAAGCGCCTGATCGACTTCGGTTTCCACGCCCCCACGCTGTCCTTCCCCGTGGCGGGCACCCTGATGGTGGAGCCCACCGAGTCCGAGGACCTTGCGGAGATCGACCGCTTCATCGAGGCGATGATCACCATCCGGCAGGAGATCGACCAGGTGGCCAACGGCGATTTCACCGTGGAGAACTCCCCGCTGCGCAACGCACCGCATACGGCAGCCGCCGTCGTATCTTCCGACTGGGAGCGGGCCTACCCGCGCGAGCAGGCCGCCTTCCCCGTCCACACCCTCAGGCAGGACAAGTACTTCCCGCCGGTCGGGCGCATCGACGGCGCCGCCGGGGACCGCAATCTGGTCTGCTCCTGCCCGCCGCTTTCCGAGTTCGAGAACTAAGGATTTCTGATGACTGAGAACTACACCGCGCTGTATGAAGAGCATAAGAAGGCCGGCGCGTCCTTCACCGATTTCGGCGGCTGGCAGATGCCGCTGAAGTACAACTCCGAGCTGTCCGAGCACCACGCCGTGCGCAACGCGGCTGGCCTGTTCGACCTCTCGCACATGGGCGAAGTCTGGGTCACCGGCCCGGACGCCGCAGCGTTCCTGGACTACGCCCTGGCCGGCAAGCTGTCGGCGGTGGCCGTGGGCAGGGCGAAGTACTCGCTGATCTGCCAGGAGGACGGCGGCATCATCGATGACCTCATCACCTACCGCCGAGGTGATGAGAAGTTCCTCGTCGTACCCAACGCGGGCAACGCCAGGGTCGTCGCCGCTGCCCTGGCCGAGCGGGCCGGTTCCGGAAAAGCGGGAGGCTTCGACGTCACCGTCGAGGACGCCTCCGCCGAGACCTCGCTGATCGCCGTCCAGGGACCGAACGCCGAGGCCATTCTGCTGACGCTGGTCCCGGCCGAGCAGCACTCGCTGGTCACGGAGCTGAAGTAC
>JBKPJW010000015.1:0-3425 GCA_046730875.1 Actinomycetota bacterium
GCTCAGCCGCCGCCGACACTGCCACCCCGTCTGCCGGCCCGTCCGCCACCCCGTCCGCCAGCTCAGCCGCGGCCCAGCTGCGGCGCCTGCTGGCCCCGGTGGCGGCCCGCTTCGCCGGCGCCGGAGCGGTGGGCACTTTGGCGGCCCTGTTCGCCGTCGCCCTCGCCGGACTGTCCGGCTGGCTGATCATCCGCGCCAGCGAACAGCCCCCCATTCTGTACCTGCTCACCGCGATCGTCGGTGTGCGGTTTTTCGGCATCGGCAGGGCGTGCCTGAGGTACGCCGAGCGCCTGTTGCTGCACGACGCCGTGTTTGCCGCCCTGACCCGGCTCCGGGGCCGGCTGTGGGAGTCGCTGAGCCGCCGCGCATTGTCTCTGCGTCGGCTCCTGCAGGGCGGCAACGTCCTGGGCACTGTGGTGGACGACGTCGACACCGTCCGGGAACTGCTTCCGCGCGTTGTGCTGCCGCTGCTGACCGCCGTCGCGGTCGCCGCGGCCGCCGTGGCCGGGATTGGACTGCTGCTCCCGGCTGCTGCTCCCGCCGTTGCCGCAGCGGCCTTGCTGAGCATCATCGTTGCCCCAGCATTGGCGTTGGCGGCCGACCGCATGTCTGCCAGCACGGAACAACGTCTCCGTTCTGGCGTGCTCCGTGATGTCGCCGCTGCCTTGGACGCCCGTGCGGAACTCCACGCAAACGGCGTCAGCGCACCGGTGCTGGGCGCGATAGTCCGGGCAGACCGGTCGGCCACCGCTGCTTCACAGCGATCGGCGTGGGCAGAAGGACTCGGACAGTCCCTGACCGTCCTGGCCTGCGCCGGCGCCGCACTGGCCAGCGCCGTACTGGCCGCCCCATTGGCCCTCAGCGGCGCGGTCGAACCGGCGACAGTCGCCGTCGTCGTCCTCGTTCAGCTTGCCCTCGTGGACCCGTACGCGGCCATCACCACGGCTGTGCGGCAGTACCCGGCACTGCGCGCGGTGCTGCGGCGGATCAGCGAGGCAGGAGTGCTGGAACCCGGCACGAAGGATGATCCGGCAGGCGCCGGCGCGGCCGATGGCGGCCTGGTGCCCGTGGCTCCGCTGCCCGGCGGCGGGTCCGGGATCGAACTGGTAGATCTCGCCGCAGCCTGGCCGGGCGGCAAAGCCGTGTTTTCCGGACTTACAGCCGCTACCGGCCCGGGCCGCTGGCTCGCCGTCACTGGTGCGTCCGGATCCGGCAAGTCCACCCTGCTGGCCGTGATCCTGGGATTCCTGCCCGCCGCCGGGGGCCACTTGTACCTGAGCGGCCGCGCAGCCTGGTGCCCGCAGGAGGCACACCTGTTTGACTCGACCATCCGCGGCAACCTTTTGCTGGCGCGGCCGGAGCCGGAGTTGAAACTGGAGCCGGAACTTGAGTTCGAGTCCGAGCCAGGGTCCGTACTGGCCGGCACGGACGATATTCCGCGTGAGGCCGGGGATGGCGGCCCTGACGGGGTCGAGGAGCAGATGCGCGCGGCGCTCGACGCCGTGGGCCTCGGCCCGCTGCTGGCCCGGCTGAAGGACGGTCTGGACACCCGGATCGGCCCCGGCGGGGCCTTCCTGAGCGGCGGGGAGCGCCAGCGGCTGGCAGTTGCGCGCACCCTGATGACAGGGGCCGATGTCATCCTGCTCGATGAACCTACGGCCCACCTCGATGCGGAGTCCGGGCGGCGGATGCTGGCCGAATTGCGGGTCGGGCTCAGGGACCGGACCGTGGTCCTCGTGACGCACAACCCGGACGACATCGACGCCGCTGACACTCGGCTGGACCTCGACGCCACCGCCGCCGCTGCTGCCGTGGCTGCCGCAGGCGATGAGCCTGTGCCGGGCGCGCTGCTGGCGCGGGGATAAGTGGCCCATTAGCCTGTTGGCATGAACCGATACGGCGAGCTCCAATCCAGGACCGCGCTCGATCCCCGATTGGCCTGGCGGCCGGCAGGGCACCCCGACCTGGAGGCGTGGGCAGAGTTGATCGCCCGAACCGCCGCGGTGGAACAACCCGTCTGGTTCGAGCGTCGGGCGGACCTGGAACAAATCCTGGATTCGAAGAACAACCCGGCGTCGGCGAACACTCTCCTCGGTTTCGACCCACAAGGCGTTGCGCGGGCCTACGGCCGCATCACTAAGAACCACGACGGAGACAAGGCGATCGGCTTTGGTTGCGTCGATCCTGACTGGCAGGGGAGCGGAATCGGCACCGGGCTGCTGGGCTGGATGGAACAGCGGACAAGGGACCGCTTCGCCGAGGACGCCGGCCTGGCAGGGGACGGCGCAGCTGCCAGGACAGGGGAGGACGCCACTTCGGGAGGGGACGGAGGCCCTGCAGGGGACGCCGATGATGCCGCCCCGCGTCCGAGGCTCCGGCTCTACATGGAGCAGCAGCACGAACACCAGGCGGCCTTGTTCGCCGGATCCGGCTACAGGATAGTCCGCTACTACAACGAGATGCACCGGCCGTTGAGCCAGGCAGTGCCTGAAGTCGTCCTGGATCCCGCGCTGGAATTGGTGACGTTCGGCCCGGCGCTGCATGAGCCGGTGCGGCTGGCGCACAACGCGGCGTTTCGCGACCACTGGGGCAGCGAGCCCCGGGACGAGGAAGCCTGGGGCTTTGTGGTGAACGACCCACAGGCCCGGCCGGACCTTAGCGGCGTCGTGCTGGACCGGGCCACCGGAACGGTGGCCGGATACCAGCTGGCCACCCACGACGCCGAAGGAGCCCTGACCCGTGGCTTCCGCGAGGGGTATACGGAGCTCCTCGGAGTCCGGCGGGAATTCCGCGGCCGCGGCATCGCGCAGGCGCTCCTGGCCGATGCCATGCGCCGCTTCACGGCAGCGGGAATGGATGTGGCTTCACTGGACGTCGATTCGGAGAACCCGTCCGGGGCTCTGGCGCTCTACGTCAAGATGGGCTATTCGGTGGTCAACCAGAGCATGGCGTGGGACAAGGATCTCCGGTCGGCATCGCAGTAATCGCGGTAGGGGACTGCGTTAGATGTCCACGCGGCGCCCGTCCAGATGCTGGCCGCCCGCGTCCGCAGCCCGCGCGCCACCCATCGGTTCCTGCCACCGCGTTACCCTATCGACGCGCTAGCCATCCACATCGTGGAGGTGATGGACGACGTCGTGCAGGAAGTACTGCGCGAAGGTCAGGACTGTGAACACCGAGCCGTTGCTCCGGGTCCCCTTGCGGCCCCAGTCCGCCTCCGGGACGCGCGCGAACGACGCGGCAATCTGCTCGCCCTCGGCGGTGAGCTCGGCGCCGACTTCGGCAGGGTCAGCGCTGGCGTAGTCCTGATCTATGGCCGCCTTGTCCTGGTCCCAGTCGTCGAACCGGGCGTCGTCCTCGGTCAACATGAGGGACAGCCGGTGATCGAAGAGAGTGAAGACATCACGGACATGGCAGCCGTACTC
>JBKPJW010000016.1:0-1415 GCA_046730875.1 Actinomycetota bacterium
GGCCCTGATGGCCTCGTCCTGGCCGACAACGCGCTTGTGGAGTTCGTCTTCCATCTTCAGCAGGCGCGAGGACTCTTCCTCGGTCAGCTTGAAGACCGGGATGCCGGTGGAGTTCGCCAGCACTTCGGCGATGAGGTCCTCATCAACTTCGGAGATGTCGTCCATGCCGCCGGTCTTCCACTGGCGTTCCTTCTCGGCACGCTCGGCAATGAGCTTCTGCTCCTTGTCGCGCAGCGACGCGGCGCCTTCGAAGTCCTGCGCGTCGATCGCGGATTCCTTCTCCAGCTTCATGGCAGCGATCTTCTCGTCCATGACCTTGAGCTCGGGCGGGGCCGTCATGCGGCGGATGCGCAGCCGCGCCCCGGCCTCGTCGATCAGGTCGATCGCCTTGTCCGGCAGGAACCGGTCCGAGATGTAACGCTCGGAAAGGCTCGCCGCCGAGGCGAGGGCCCCGTCTGTGATGGTGACGCGGTGGTGTGCCTCATACCGGTCGCGGAGGCCCTTGAGGATCTCGATCGCGTGCGCAACGGAGGGTTCCTTGACCTGGATCGGCTGGAAGCGGCGCTCCAGCGCGGCATCCTTCTCGATGTGCTTGCGGTATTCGTCCAGCGTGGTGGCACCGATGGTCTGGAGTTCGCCGCGGGCCAGCATGGGCTTCAGGATCGAGGCCGCATCGATGGCGCCTTCGGCGGCTCCGGCACCCACCAGGGTGTGGATCTCATCGATGAACAAGATGATGTCGCCGCGGGTGCGGATCTCCTTGAGGACCTTCTTCAGGCGCTCTTCAAAGTCACCGCGGTAGCGGGAGCCGGCCACGAGGGACCCGAGGTCCAGGGTGTACAGCTGCTTGTCCTTGATGGTTTCCGGGACATCCCCACGGACGATTGCCTGGGCAAGGCCCTCGACGACGGCGGTTTTGCCGACGCCCGGTTCGCCGATCAGCACGGGGTTGTTCTTGGTGCGCCGGGAAAGGACCTGCATGACGCGTTCCATTTCCTGCTCGCGGCCGATCACAGGGTCCAGTTTGTTCTCGCGCGCCGCCTGGGTCAGGTTGCGGCCGAACTGGTCCAGGACGACGGAACCCGCGGGGGTACCCTCCGCCTGGCCGGGGCCGACGCCGGCGCCCGTGGTTTCCTTGCCCTGGTAGCCCGAGAGCAGCTGGATGACCTGCTGGCGGACCCGGTTCAGGTCGGCGCCGAGCTTGACGAGCACCTGGGCGGCAACGCCCTCGCCCTCCCGGATGAGGCCGAGGAGGATGTGCTCGGTCCCGATGTAGTTGTGCCCGAGCTGAAGCGCCTCTCGAAGCGACAGCTCCAGCACTTTCTTCGCTCGCGGCGTGAAGGGAATATGCCCGGCAGGAGTGCCTTCCCCCAGCCCGATGATCCCTTCCACCTGGAAGCGAACCGCCTCCAGCG
>JBKPJW010000017.1:0-4659 GCA_046730875.1 Actinomycetota bacterium
GCCTCTGCGAGGGCCTCGGTGTGGACGTCACGATGGGCAACCAGATCGACACCCAGGTCGGCAGCCTCGCCACGGTCACCTTCGGCGCGGCCTTCGAGGCCAGCTCCCGGCGGGCCGGGGAGCTCTCCAACTACCTGGATATGACGGATGACCTGCTTGCGGAGCCGCTCGAAATCAACGACGGCGCCATCCGGGTCTGCGAGGTCCCCGGCGTCGGGGCAGTCATCGACGCCGACAAGCTGCAGAAGTACCGTCAGGACTAGGACTGTCCGGCCGTATCTGCCCTCAGAAACCCCACACCGAAAGGAAAACCTCATGCTCTACCTGGTCCGCATGGACGTCAATATTCCGCCGGACATGCCCAAAGAACACGCTGAAGCCATCAAGGCGGAGGAACGGGAGTACTCCCGGAAGCTCCAGCACGACGGCCGCTGGCCGCACTTGTGGCGGGTCGTGGGCGAGTACTCCAACTACTCGGTGTTCGACGTCGCGGACAACGACGAGCTGCACACGCTGCTGTCCGGACTGCCGCTGTTTCCGTATATGGACATCCACGTCACGCCGCTGGCCAAGCACCCGTCCGCCGTCGAATAGCACGCACCGCATATATATCGAGTAACGCACCGCATTTATATCGAATAGCTGTCAATGATCCGGAAATAGGTATTTCTCCTCGCTCAATGAGGGCCATATCGTGGAAACACCACCGGATGTGATGTGCAGCACTAACAGCTCCAGACACGACATACCGGAACCCCTCGAACCGTTTCTGACCAAGGTTCCGGAGCAACCATTCTTTGACAAGGGAGTCACCATGACAACGGAAATCCAAGCCACCGCCGCATCCTCGGGCGCGGGGGCCACCGCCCGCTTCCGGGAGAACAAGCACATCGGCGCCGGCACGAGCCAGGAACGCGTCAGCACGCTGGCCGGCCGCATCATCAAGGCGATCAACAACACCGTCCTGGATGAGAAAGTCACCTATGACGAGTACAACGCCTTCAAGGCCTGGCTCATCCAGGTTGGCGAGGACGGCGAATGGCCGCTGTTCCTGGACGTCTGGGTGGAACACTCAGTTGAGGAGGTCGCCAACGCCAACCGGCACGGTTCCAAGGGGACCATCGAGGGACCGTACTACATCCCTAACGCCCCCTCGCAGAACACCCCGGCCACCCTGCCGATGCGCGACGACGAACCCGGCACCCCGCTGCTGTTCCAGGGTCAGGTCACGAATGTCGCTGGTGAGCCGCTCGCCGGCGCGCTGATCGAACTGTGGCACGCCGATGACCTTGGCTTCTACTCCCAGTTCGCCCCCGGGCTGCCGGAATGGAACCTCCGCGGCTCCATCATTGCCGATGCCCAGGGCAACTTCCAGATCAACACCATGCAGCCGGCGCCTTACCAGATCCCCACCGACGGCGCCTGCGGTGCCCTCATCGCCGCGGCCGGCTGGCACGCCTGGCGGCCCGCACACCTTCACTTGAAGGTTTCAGCGCCGGAGCACCAGCTCATCACCACCCAGCTTTACTTCGAAGGCGACGAGCACGTCGCCGACGACATCGCCTCTGCCGTGAAGCCCGAACTCGTCCTCGCCCCCACAGAGCGCGCCGACGGCAAGGGCCGCGAAGTCACCTACAACTTCGTCCTCGACCCCCAGGACTAAAGCTCCAGTCCCGGGCCCGGGGCCGGAACACTGTCGACCCCGGGCCCAACCCGTACACCACCCGTACCCGCCATAAGGCCGCACGCCCAAAATTAGACCGCCGCCACAGTAGTGGCCACCAGCAGAAAAGAGGAGTCGATGACTCAGGAAGTCATGGGGGCCATTGACACCCGTGAACTGCGCCACGTCTTCGGCACGTTTGCCACCGGCGTCACGGTGGTGACGTGCCGGTCCGACGACGGTGTCCCGCACGGCGCCACGGTCAATGCCTTCACCGCCGTCTCCCTGGATCCGCCGCTCGCCCAGGTCACGCTGACCCGGACCTCGCGCGCCGCCCGCTATCTAGAAGGTGCCGCCTTCGCCATCAACATCCTGTCCCTCGAACAGATGGATGTGGCCCTGCATTTCGCCGGCAAGGTTCTCGACGAGGAGCCGGAATGGACCCTGGATGGCAATGTCCCGGTGCTGACCCGGAATGCAGCCACGCTCGAATGCCGGCCGTGGAACGTCTACGACGGCGGCGACCACATCATCGTCGTCGGCGAGGTCATCGGCATGGAAATCACCAAGCGGGAACCGCTCCTGTTCTTCGGCGGCAAATTCCGCCAGATCGGCCGGCTCGTTGAGGGTGCCCCTTGGGACCACTCCGGCGACGCCCCCGAATCGGGCTGGTTCGCCGGCTCCAGCTCCTTCAAGCCGCTTCACGGCTCCACGCACTAACCCGCATCACAGCAAGCACTCCTGAGATTTCCTCACCTCAGAGACCCCTCCCCTGAAAGGGACGATCATGACCGAAATTGTTGACCAGTCTGTTCCCGCGACCGATTCCTCGGCGTCCTCCACGCCGTCGATGAGTGACAGAACGACGCCGGCGAATCCGAAGATGCCGATGACCGGGGATGAGTACATTAAGTCTCTGCAGGATGACCGTGAGGTCTGGATTTACGGTGAGCGTGTCAAGGACGTCACGACCCACCCGGCGTTCCGGAACTCGATCCGGATGGCCGCCCGGCTGTACGACGCGATGCACAAGCCCGAGCTGCAGGACAAGCTGATGGTGCCCACGGACACCGGGTCCGGCGGCAAGACGATGTCCTTCTTCCGCACCCCGCACAGCGTCGAGGACCTGAAGAAGGACCGCGTCGCGATCGAGACCTGGTCCCGGATGAGCTACGGCTGGCTGGGCCGCTCACCGGATTACAAGGCGGCGTTCCTGGGCACCCTTGGCGGCAATACGGACTTCTACGAGCCGTTCCAGGAGAACGCCAAGCGCTGGTACAAGGAATCGCAGGAGAAGGTCCTGTACTGGAACCACGCGATCATCAACCCGCCGGTGGACCGGCACCTCCCGGCCGACCAGGTGGGCGATGTGTTCATGAAGGTCGAGAAGGAGACCGGCTCGGGCCTGATCGTCTCCGGCGCCAAGGTCGTTGCGACCGGTTCCGCGATCACCAACTACAACTTCATCGCGCACTACGGCCTGCCGATCAAGCGCAAGGAATTCGCGCTGATCTGCACGGTGCCGATGGACGCCCCGGGTGTAAAGCTGATCAGCCGGGCCTCCTACGCCCACCAGGCCGCCGTGATGGGCACCCCGTTCGACTACCCGCTTTCGAGCCGGATGGACGAGAACGACTCGGTCTTCATCTTCGACAAGGTCCTGATCCCCTGGGAGAACGTCTTCGCCTACGGGGATGTGGAGAAGGTCAACAACTTCTTCCCGCAGACCGGCTTCATCAACCGCTTCACCTTCCAGGGCGTGATCCGCCTCGCCACCAAGCTCGACTTCATCGCCGGGCTGCTGATGAAGGCCCTCGAAGTCGCCGGAACGCAGGACTTCCGCGGCGTCCAGACCCGGGTGGGCGAGGTCTTGGGCTGGCGCAACATGTTCCACGCGCTGATCGACGGCATGACCCTGAACCCCGACCAAGGCCCCAACGGCACCGTGCTGCCCAAGCTCGACTACGGACTGTCCTACCGGATGTTCATGTCCATCGGCTACCCGCGGATCAAGGAAATCATCGAACAGGACGTTGCATCGGGCCTGATCTACCTGAACTCTTCAGCCCTGGACTTCAAGACCCCGGAAATACGGCCCTACCTGGACAAATACATCCGCGGCTCCGACGGCGTCCAGGCCGTGGACCGGGTGAAGCTGATGAAGCTGCTCTGGGACTCGATCGGCACCGAGTTTGGCGGCCGGCATGAACTCTACGAGCGGAACTACTCCGGCAACCACGAGAACGTGAAGGCCGAGATCCTCTTCGCCGCGCAGGCCCAGGGCACCACGGACTACATGAAGGGCTTCGCGGACCAGTGCCTCGCCGAATACGACCTGGACGGCTGGACCGCGCCCGACCTGATCAGCAACGACGACGTCAGCCTGTTCCTCAAGCACAGCTAATTCTTCCGAATGAGCGGCGCTGCCAGTCCGCATAGGCAGCGCCGCTCACCCGGTAAGTGGCATCGCTGGCCGCAGACGACAAAGACCCGACAATCCGCACGGCATCCTGACTTCGATCTGCCCGCGCCGGGGACTGCTTTCCATCACCTGGAGGACTGACTATGGGTCTGACTTTTGAGCATGTGACCCTGGGCCAGCGTGTCCTTTTCGGCACCGGTGCGGCCGCTGCGAGCCTCGCCTCCGAAGTGGCCCGCCTGGGTGCGCAGCGTGTGATGGTGATCACCTCGGACCGCGCGAGGGAAACAGCATGTACGGTGGCTGCCGACGTCGAGGTGGCGCTGTGGCACCACGACGTGGTGATGCACGTGCCCATAGAAGCCGCAGAGAAGGCCCGCGCCGCCGCAGGCGAGCACGGCATCGATCTGCTCGTCTGTGTGGGCGGGGGTTCGACGACGGGACTCGCTAAGGCGATCGCGATGACCTTGCGCCTGCCGATCATTGCCGTGCCCACCACCTATGCCGGCTCGGAAGCCACCAACGTGTGGGGCCTAACCGAAGCATCTCGAAAAACCACCGGAGTGGACGATGCCGT
>JBKPJW010000018.1:0-29939 GCA_046730875.1 Actinomycetota bacterium
CATGGGCCGCGTCGGGTACCAGCAGTGGGCACAGTACTGGCCCAACGCCGAAAGCGACGCAGACTTCGCGGGGTTCATCAATCCGCTGCCGAAGTTTGTCGCGTCCCGGACCCTGACCGGGGAGCTGGAGTGGCAGAATTCGCGCCTGATCGAGGGCCCGCTGGAGGACTTCGTTGCAGGCCTGAAGGACAGCGACGGCGGCGAGATAGGGGTCTTCAGCAGCATCTCGCTGGTCCACCAGCTGCTGTTCGCCGGACTGCTCGACACCCTGATGCTGATCGTCCATCCCGTGATCGCGGGCAGCGGGCGGCGGCTGTTCAACGACGGAGATCCCCTCACCCGGCTGGAGCTGCAGTCGTCCCAGCAGACCAGCAAAGGCAACATGATTCTCAGCTACGGCCTGCGCCGCGACTGACTTCCGTCGGTTGTCCCGGCGTCCCGCCAGGTTGGCCCCGGCCGGGACCGTAAACTTGGCTGGTGCAACCCTCCCTTTGGCTGGCCCTGGCCGGCGCCGGCGTCCTGATCAGCTTCACCCCCGGCGCGGGCGCCATCAACACCATGAGCAACTCCCTCAACTCGGGATTCCGCCGTTCCCTCTGGGGCATCCTGGGCCAGCAGGCCGCTCTCGTGGTGCACATCCTGATCGTGGCCCTCGGCGTCGGCGTGCTCGTGGCGAGCTCACCGGTCGCCTTCAACGTGATCCGCTACGCCGGCGCCGCCTACCTGGTCTACCTGGGCATCCGTCAGTTCCTGCACAAGCCGGACCTGGACCAGGAGAAGGCAGCCACCCTGCGCAACGAGCCGGGCCTCTCCATGTTCCGCCGCGGCCTCTGGGTCAATCTGCTCAACCCCAAAGCTGTGGTCTTCTTCCTGGCCTTCATGCCCCAGTTCATCCGGCCGGAGCAGCCGCTTCTGCCGCAATACGTGGTCCTGGCCGCCACCGTGATCGTGATCGACGTCCTGGTCATGTGGTTCTTCTTCGCGGCGGCGGCCCGGTCCTTCCAGCGCTTCACCCGCGACGCCGCCGGGCAGAAGGTGCTGAACCGGACCTTCGGCGGGCTCTTCGTCGGCGTCGGCATCCTGCTGGCCGCGATCCACTAGGTGCCGCGGGCGCCCCCGGCGAGCCCAGGCGGGGCGCCAGCGGGCGAACCGCGGCCCCGATGCCGGACCCGTTTCCGAACCGGAGGGAATAACCTAGGGGCAGGAGGGGCCATGACCGTTCGGAGCGCCGGCATTCTGCTGTACCGGCTGAGGAGTACATCCCGGCCCAGCGGCGCGCCGCCCCAGCCCGGCGCCGTGCCGCGGCTGGAGGTCTGGATAGCCCACATGGGCGGGCCGTTCTGGGCCCGCAAGGAGGCCCAGGGCTGGTCCATCCCGAAGGGTGAATACCTGGCCGACGAGGACCCGCTGGTGGCTGCGCACCGCGAATTCGCGGAGGAAATCGGCACTCCAGCACCTGCCGCCGACTACCACCGGCTCGGCGACTTCCGCCAGCCCTCCGGCAAGATCATCACGGTCTTTGCGGCCGAATCGGACTTTCAGCCCGAACAAATCGTGAGCAACACCTTCACGCTGGAGTGGCCGCGGGGATCCGGCACGATCAGCAGTTTCCCCGAGATCGACCGCGCCGAGTGGACCGCAGAACCCGAAGCCCGGTCCAGGCTGGTGAAGGGCCAACTGCCCGTCCTCGATGCGCTGGTCCGGCACATTGGGCTGGACCCGGCAGCACGCGACTCGCCTGCCGACGGAAGCAGGCATGACAAAAACTAAATGTCGGTTGACATTTTTTGTAACACTTCGTGGGCGCCAGCTAGCCAAGAGGGGCGGGATCGTTCATGCTTAGCTATGACCTCAACGTCGAGCCAGTACCGGATCATCGCGGTCTGCACCGGAAACATCTGCCGGTCCCCGATGGCCGAACTTATGCTGGCGGAGGCATTCCGGGCCGAGCGCCTCACCGGGGCCGTTATCGATTCCGCCGGCACCACAGCGTATGAGGCCGGCCGGCCCATCGATCCCCGGGCGGCGCGCAAGCTTACGGCCCACAACATCGCATCGGACCGCCATGTGGCGCGGGAATGGCGGCCCGAATGGTTCGCCAGCCGGGAGCTGATCCTGGCCCTCGACGTCGACCACTACGGCTGGCTCCGGCAGGGAGCACCGGACCAGGAATCCCTGGCCAAGATCCGCATGCTCCGCAGCTTCGACCCGGCCGTGGCGGACAAGGACCCGCTGGAACAGGGCATCGAGGACCCGTGGTACGGCGGCCACACCGACTTCGACACCACCTGGAACCTCATCAGGGCCTCAATTCCCGGGATTGTGCAGCACGTGCGCACCGAGCTTCAGCGGCGGGACGGGCAACATCACGGCAGCGAAGGTCAGCGGGTACGCTCTATTTCATGAGCCCCGCACCCGTCATCATCGCAATCGACGGGCGGTCCGGCTCCGGCAAGACCACCCTCGCCATCGAACTGGCAGCGCGGCTCAGGGAACACCATAAAGTCTCACTCTTCCACCTCGAGGACATCTATCCGGGCTGGAACGGGCTTGCCGCCGGGATTGAACGCTACGTCAGCACCGTGCTTTCGCCCCTGCGGCGCGGGGAGAGCGCCGAGTGGGTCAGCTGGGACTGGGAGCGGCACTACGACGGCGACGTCCGCACCACACGCCCTGCCGAAATCGTCCTGGTGGAGGGCGTCGGCGCCGCAGCAGCGGCGGCACTCCCCCTGCTGGACGCCGTGATCTGGGCGGACTCCTCCGACGCCGAGCGCCGGGCCAGGGCGCTGGCCCGGGACGGCGACACCTACGAACCATTTTGGGACCAGTGGGCTGCCCAGGAGGCGGAGTGGCTGGCGGCCGACGACGTCCCGGGCCGCGCAGATGTGCACGTGCTCAACCGCGCGGACGGCACCGCCCCCGACGACGTCCTGCAGGCACTCCAGTACATCCCGGCAGTGGCCCCCGCCCTGCTGCCCGAACTCGCTGCCCGGCTTGGCCTGCAGTTGCTGGCGGAGCGGATCGACGCCCGGCCCGAGGCCGAGCAGCTCTTCGCGGAGCTCTTCGGCGGTTCAGCCAACGCCGTGTGGCTCGACTCCTCGCTGGACCCGGCAGGCCTCGCCCCGGAGGCCGCGGCGCGCAGCCGCTTCAGCATCCTGGCCGACGACGGCGGCCGCTTCGGCCAGGCCGTCCGGCACAGTTCCGGGCTGACCCGTGTCAGTACGGGCCAGGCCACAGTGACCACCGACGGCCCGTTCTTCCGCTGGCTCGACGGCGTTTGGGGGCGCCGGGCGCTCCGGGCGCCGGAGGCTTACCCGTGTGAGTTCACCCTGGGCTGGCTCGGCTACCTCGGCTATGAGCTCAAGCGCGAAACCGGCGGCAATGACGTGGCCGCCGCCACCCCGGACGCCTGCCTGCTCTTCGCCGGCCGCGCCGTGGTCCTGGACCATGCCGAGGGCGCAGCCTGGCTGCTGACCCTGGACGCACCCGACGCCGGGGACTGGGTCGAGGTGGCCCGCACGGCCGTCGCCGCGGCTGCCTCGGCGCCGGGGTCCGGGCTGCGGCGCAACGCTCCCGGGCAACCGGCTGCCCCGCGCTTCACTGCCCGGGACACGGAGGCCGGCTACAAGGCCAAGGTCAGCGAGGCCCAGCGTGAGATTGCGGAAGGCAACACGTACGAGGTCTGCCTGACCACGGCGCTCACCGCCGCCTCGCCTGCTGGCCCTCAGGGCTTGGATCCGTGGCCGACCTATCTGGACCTGCGGCGCCGCAACCCGGCCCCCTTCGCCAGCTTTCTGCGGTTCGGCGAGCTCGCCGTGGCGAGCACGTCGCCGGAGCGCTTCCTGCAGATTGCCGCGGACGGCAGGATGCGGGCCGAACCGATCAAGGGCACGCGCCGCCGGGATACGGAACCGAACGTTGACGCTGGCCTGCGGCAGGAACTGGAGGCCTCGGCCAAGGACCGCGCGGAAAACATCATGATCGTGGACCTGCTGCGCAATGACCTCAGCCATTTCGCCGTCCCGGGCTCCGTGGCCGTCAGCCGGCTGTGTGCGATCGAGAGCTACGCCACGGTGCACCAAATGGTGAGCACCATCGATGCCCGGCTGCGGCCCGGACTGCCGCGGGCCGAGGCGGTCGCCGCCTGCTTCCCCGCCGGCTCGATGACCGGCGCCCCGAAGGTCAGCACTATGGCCATCCTGGAACGGCTTGAGGCCGCGCCGCGGGGCGTGTACTCCGGGGCAATCGGCTACTTCTCCCTGAACGGGGCCGCCGACCTTGCGGTGGCGATCCGGACCCTCGTGATCAGCGCGCTGGACGACGGCACGGCGGGCCTGAGTCTCGGCGTCGGCGGCGCCGTCACCGCGGACTCATCCCCGCAGGAGGAGTACGAGGAAGTCCGGACCAAAGCGTTCGGCGTCCTCTCGGCGCTCGGCGCCCAGTTCCCCAGCGCCTGAGTCCCGCCAGGGCCGGCGTTCCCGAAGACTTCCCGCCAGCGGCAGCGCTACTGCAGGGTTGCGCTCAGCCTTGCCACATTGTCCACGTATTTGACCTGCATGGGCCGTTTCATCCAGTCATCGAGCACCAGCTCGTGCGAGATGGTGCGGTAAGTGTCCTCCACGGCACGGATCCGCTGCACGATGTCCTCGCCGAGGAGCATGACGGAAACCTCAAGGTTCAGCGAGAAGGATCGCATGTCCATATTGCTGGAGCCCAGCACGGCAACCTCGTCGTCGATGGTGAAGTGCTTGGCGTGCAGCACGAACGGCGCCTTGTACAGGTAGATCCGCACCCCGGCCTCGAGCAGGGCCTGGTAGTACGACTGCTGCGCGTGGTGGACCAGGAACTGGTCGCCCTTTTCGGAGACGAAGAGTTCCACCTCGACGCCGCGCTGCGCCGCCGTGGTCACCGCATAGAGCAGCGAGTCGTCCGGGACGAAGTAGGGGCTGCAGAGCGAGATCTTGTGCTGCGCCGAATAAATCAGGGTGTTGAAAAGCCGCAGGTTGTTCTCGGTAATGAACCCGGGGCCGCTGGGGACCACCTGCGCCGTGATGTTTCCGGGGTGGGACTCGGGCTCGTGTTCGAGCTGCTCTTCCAGGGATTCGTCGGTTTCGCTGAGCCAGTCGGTCGCGAAGACCACGTTCAGGGTGGTGACAATCGGCCCGCGCATACAGGCCATGAGCTCCACCCATTCGCGGCCCACCTTGCGGTGCTTGGGATTGTTGTAGGACGGCTCGATCAGGTTCTGGGATCCGGTGAACGCGATTTCGCCGTCGATCACCATGATCTTGCGGTGATTGCGGAGATCCGGCCGGCGCCACTGGCCCTGCACCGGGCTCAGCGGCAGCATGGGCTTCCAGCGGATCTTGCTGGCGTTGAGCCTGGCCCTGAGCCGGCGGTAGCCCTTGATCCGGAGTGTGCCGAGGTGGTCGAACAGGACGCGGACCTCGACGCCGCGCTCCGCCGCCTCCTCCAGTGCGGTGAGTAGATCGTCCGTGACGTGGTCCGAGCTCATGATGTAAAACTCGGCATTGACGAAGGATTTGGCGCCGCGGACCGCCGCGGCCATCGCCTTCATGGAGTCGGGGTAGCCGGGCAGCAGCTCCACGCTGTTGCCATCCACCATCGGCAGCGATCCCAGCGTCTTGTTCAGTTCAGCGGCGGACGCCACCCATTCGGGGCCGGCGTAGCGGCTTTCGACAGCCTGCAGCTCCGACGTTCCGGCCCGGATCCGGGTGTTGACCGCATCCTGCTGGGCACGGCGGCGGCGGGAGAGCCGGAAGTTGCCAAACAGCAGGAACAAGGCCAGGCCCAGGACGGGCACAATGAAAATGCCCAGCAGCCAGGCCATCGCCGTGGTGGGCCGCCGGTTTCCCGGGATGATCCCCAAGGCCAGCACCCGGATGGCGAAGTCGATCACGGTCAGAAACAGAAGCGCCCACGACGGTAAAGTTTCCGCCAGCGGAAATGGCCACAGCACAGGCGAACCCCTCAAGCTACAGGCCCGCGGACAGTTCCGGAACGGGCAACCAGCAAATCCTATCCCGGGCCCGCCGAGACTAAGCTGTAACCATGACCCCTGCTGCCCCCGTACCTGCGCCCGCCACCGTGCTGGTGTTCCTCGACCCGGCGTTCGACGGCGGCCGGGTTGCCGACGCGTCGAAGCCGCAGCTGATGGCCACGGACCTGGGCGCCACCCGCGGCGACGGCGTGTTCGAATCGCTGCTGGCCGTGGGCGGGCGGCCCCGCAAGATCCAAGCGCACCTGACCCGGCTGGCCGGTTCGGCCCGGCTGCTGGAGCTGGACATCCCCGCCGAGGACGTCTGGCGACGCGCGGTGGACACCGCCCTCGGCGAGTTCCGGCGCCAGGACCCTGCCGTGGCCGCAGCGGGTGACCTGGCAGCGGACGAAGTGGTGGTGAAGCTGATCGTCACCCGCGGACCGGAGGGCGCCGCGGCCCCCACCTGCTGGGTCCAGGCTTCGGCCCCTGCGGCCGCGGGGCGGCGGCAGCGCGAAACCGGAATCGACGTCATCCTGCTGGACCGGGGCTACGACAGCGAGGTCGGTGAGCGCGCCCCCTGGCTGCTGCTCGGCGCCAAGACCCTGTCCTACGCCGTGAACATGGCGGCGCTGCGCTACGCCCACCGGCACGGCGCGGATGACGTCATCTTCACGTCCGCGGACGGCCGGGTCCTGGAGGGACCGACGTCGACCGTCCTGCTGGCCCACCTCGAAACCTTGGACGACGGCGCCGGCGGCGTCCGCACGGTCCGCCGGCTCATCACGCCCCAGCTGGACAGCGGCATCCTGCCGGGAACGTCACAGGGTGCCCTGTTCACCGCCGCCAAGGCAGCCGGCTGGGAGCTGGGCTACGGCCCGCTGGAGCCCAAAGATCTGCTCGACGCCGACGCCGTCTGGCTGATCTCCAGCATCCGGCTCCTGGCGCCGGTGAACCACATTGACGGCCAGGAGATCGGCACCCCGGAACTGCGCCGCCAGCTCACAGCCGAACTCAACGAACTGTTCTCCACGGTCGAGTAGCCGCCCACGTCACTCGGACAGGGTCTTCGTGATCTCCCGGGCCCGTTCTGCTGCCCGGTGTGCGCCTGCGGCCACGACGGCGGGAAAGCCGCGTTGGTCGAAAATCGCGATGGCCCGCTCCGTCATGCTGCCGGGGCTGGCCATGGCCTTGCGCATGGCTGAGGGGTCGGTGCCGCTCTCGGCGAGCAGGAAGCCGGCGCCGGCCACGGTTTCCCGGGCCAGGAGGAGTGACAGGCCGGGGTCCAGGCCCAGTTCCTGGCCCGCAGCGGCCATGGCCTCCGCGAGGTAGAACGCATAGGCGGGCCCCGAACCGCTGATCGCCGAGAGCGCGTCCACCTGTTCCTCGGGCACCTCCACCACGGTGCCTGCACCACCCAGGACATCCTTGGATTTCTGAAGCTGGTGACGGCTGCAGCCGCTGCCGGGCGAAACGGACACGACGCCGCGGCCCAGCGCGGCGGGGGCATTGGGGACGGCGCGGACGGCCGGCTGGCCTGATGGCAGCCAGCCTTCGAGCTGCGCCAACGTCACGGCGGCGGCCAGGCTGACCACGATGGTCTGCGGTAACAGGGATCCGCGGATGTCGCGGATCAAGCCGGCTACCTCCGGCGGTTTGACTCCGAGGATAACGACGGCGGCCCCTGCGGCCGCCTGCTTGTTGTTCTCTGGCTCCGCGTCCCCGCCGATGGCAGTGATGCCAGGGTAGCGGCCGGCCAATTCAGCGGCACGCTCAGTCCGCCGCGCGGTCGCCACGACGTCTGAAGGTCTTGTTCCGGCCTTCAGCAGGCCGCCCAGAATGGCCTCATTCATGGATCCACAGCCCAGCAATGCGATTCGGTTGCCCATGGCTCCATCATCGCAGCCAGACCTGGCCCTCCCGCGGTGCCCCTTCAGCTACCGGATGCCGCGGCTGTGTGCCAGTGCGATGGCTTCCGTGCGGGAGCGGACGTCGAGCTTACGGAAAAGGTTCCGGACGTGGAACTTGACCGTATTTTCGCTGATGTGAAGTGCGGCGGCGATTGTTCGGTTCCGCTGCCCGGCTGCCAGCAGCTGGAGGACCTCGAGCTCCCGCGCGGCCAGGGCCCAGCCGGCTACGTCCCCTGTGGGAGGCTGCGGGAGGTCAAGGGGCAGGGCCACCGAGATGTCCGCTCCCCAACCTGGCATGACGTCAATGGCCATTCGGCCGGCTACGGCCTGCACGCGCTGACGTAGCCTCACAATGTTCGGTGCATCGGCTGAGAGATCACCACGGCCGTCGTCCCGCACGTTGACCAGGAGATTCTCTCCGTCACAGTCCCACTGGACGCGGACCCTGCGGACATCCGGCTGTTCCGTCATGGAGAGCACCAGCCCCCGGACCACGGCCCGCGCGGCGTGCGCCACTTCACCGGGAAGGGCACGGCCATTCAAGGGCGGCTCGATGAACTGGATGTCTATTCCGCTGAAATGCATCAGCGGACGAAGATCCTCTCGAAGCCGTTCGAAGGCCTTGGTCACCGGTTCCTCGACCAGGTCAGTGGTTCGGTCGCTGAGGGTACGCAGGTCAACGAGCGCCTTGGCGGTCAGATCGGTCACCGCCGAGCGGGCGGAAGCGTCGCTCAGGGAGGTTGAGCGCAGCGCGGCGAGGATTGTTTCCAGAGTTGTGGAGTGCTGGTCAATGAGTTCCGCGGTCACCCGCAGACGTTCTGCGGAAGCCGCCCTCGACTCCAGCAGATATGCCGGCGGCGCGTCGGCCACCTTTTCCTGAATGCGCCGGGCCGCCACGCTCCAGAGGTAGGACAGCAGACGCAATGCCTCTGCCTCGGCCATGCCTCCGTCAACGGGTTCCGGATCCGTCACCACCAGCAACGCATTGCTCGGCGGAAAACTCAGCGCCAGCACCTCGCGCGGCTGCCCGGCGATGGTCGCCCTGGTGCGCCACGGATCAGCGTCGGGCAGGGCTGCCCGCAGACCGTCCAATTCCGGAATGGAGACCCGGCTGATGATGTCCTCATCCCCCGTCTTCTTCTGCGGCCGCCCGGTGCAGTCTTCCGTGAAAATCACCATGGAGCTGCTCGCCAGGAATGGCAGGGCCGCTGAGCGCAGGCGTTCAGCGATGTTGGTCAGAGGCGCATCGGCTACTGCTGCTACGGCGTCCAGAAGCCGCCACGTCCCTTCCGATGTCGCCGGTACAGACGCGGCGTCGGTGCATTCTCGAAGCATAGGCATGCCCACGAGCATAAGCGCATCCGAGGGGCGGCACCTACCAAAAAGTGTAGGCCTGAAGTGCAACTTCATCATGGGAATGAATGCTGATTGAAAGCTGCAGGACCGGGCTGCAGGGAGGACTGAAGACCCTGTCATCCTCGGACGAAAACTGCGACGATCCACTCATGAGCGAAGGCGAGGAAGAGTACGCGGCGCCGAAGAGTACGCATGACGCCGCGGCAGTCGACGGCGTTCCGGACGCCGCGGCGCCGACCACCCGGCAGATGCAGACTGTGGGTCAGCGGCGCCGGGATGCTGAATTGAAACTCGAGCAGCACCTGGAGGAAGCTCGGCATAAAGGCGAACCCCACGACCCGGCGCACCAGCCGCCGTCGTCCGACCCCTAGGGCAAGTGGTTGACGGCCGGAACGGCCGGGGACCGCATGACGCACAGCTGCAGAAGGTATCGGCAGCATTCAGGGAATCGCCCTCTTGCTATGAACGGCAGTCCGATGGATCAGGCAACAATTATTGGCTACGCGCTCGGTTATATCGCTACCCTCGTCGCCGTTTTCATATTGTGTCGACCCCTCATTCTTGGATGTGGGCTGCTCCTGCTGCTCGCCGGTGCAGTACGGCTCATCCTGTTCCTGGCCACTGCCCTGACCGTTGGACTGGTCGGGTTTTTCAGGAGCCACGCCGGCAGCCCGCGCAGGGCCCGACACGGAACCGACCTCATCGCGCACTGAAACCTCGGCCACTGAAACCTCGTTGGCGGCAGGCCCGCGGGTTGGCGGCCGGGCCTTTAGGGCTGCGCCTCCAAGGCCGTCGCAGGCTGCCCCTGGTTACTCACCGGGGCCGCGGTGGGCCGCTTCGGGATCGGCTCAGCCCTGGCGCCGCGCTTCCGGAGTCGCTGCCATGCCCATGGCAGAAGATACCTGCGCGCCCAAAGCAGGTCTCCTGCCCTGGACTGATACCAGTTGCCCGGCGGCAGGTCTACGGTTTCCAGCGTCCTGACCCCCCGCACCACACCCAGGGTATCCAGCACCATCATTGCCACGGCGTGGTGCCCCCGCGGGGACAGATGCAGGCGGTCCTGATCCCACATCCGCGGGTCCCTCAGCTCCTGCATACTCCACAGATCAGCGATCACGGCATCATGCCGGGACGCGATCGCGCGGACGTTTTCGTTGAAGACGGCAATCTTGGTCCGGTTCCGGCCCAGCACAGGCGTTGAACCCCAGTCGGGTCCGGTGAACAGCACCAGGGTCGCACCGGCGGAACTCAGCAGCTGGACGCCGGCGTCGAGCTTCTCGGCCAGCTTGTCCGGATCGGTTCCGTGGAACACCATGTCGTTGCCACCCGCGGAAAGCGTAATCAGGTCCGGATGCAGGGCCAACGCGGGTCCCGCCTGGCGGCTAAGGATCTGCTCCAACAGCAGGCCGCGGACGGCGAGATTCGCGTAGCCGAAATCCTCATGACCGATGCTCAATTCCTCTGCCACACGATCGGCCCAACCGCGCATTCCGCCCGGACTCCGCGGATCGGGGTCGCCCACACCTTCCGTGAACGAATCCCCCAAGGCAACGTACCGGCGCCAAGGGTGATCACTCGCACCTGCCTCGTACCCTGCGGCAAGAACGCCGCCGGGGCGTCGGCGACCCCACACGCCCACACTATTCCTGGTCACCCCACACCTCCCCTGTCGGAAGCCTGCGGCCTTTCCCATAACAACCGCCGGAACGGCCCACCTGTTCCCGTGTTCCAGTTTCCGGATGGAATTCCCGAAGGTACATAGACGTTAATCGGAGTGCCCGGCGCTACAGATCGCACCGGGCTGACAGGAAGGCAATGAGCAGGAAGATCGAATCAGTCGAAAACGACGCCGGGAAGGTCATCACCTACCATCGGCACCCCAATGGCGGCGGTCTCGTCGGCCGCGGCGCTGACGTGGACCACACGTCATTCATCGGTCCGACCACCTACGTAGAGGCCTCTGCCACGGTGGGGCCGCACTGCCGCGTTGGCCGCGGCAGCTGGATCGACCAGCGGGCACATATTGGCCACCGGGTCGTGATCGGTGATGCCGTGTACGTGGGACCGGACGCGGTGGTGGGCAATCGCGTCCACATCGGCAGCCACTCCCGGATCGGAGAAGGCGCCGTAATTGGCCACGGAGTCCGCCTGCACGGCGACACCACGGTCACCCCGGGCAGCCGCATCTCAGCCAAGACGAAGGGCCACCCCGGCTCTTCACCACGGTCCCTTTCGCACGGGAACCTTCAACGTCGAACCGCTGCCTGAGGTCGCCGCGTTTGCCGCAACTGGACACGCCGGAGCGGCCAGACGCGCTGATCCTCCCCGGCTTTGCGTCCCGGCACCCCGGTAACGACGGCGGTTTGCCGGGACACGCCGTCGGCCGGCCCCAAAGGTGGGGAGAATCAGCGACGACCACGGCGGGCAGCGCAGCTAAAGACCTCTATCCTGGGCCACGGCTCTATCCCGGGCCGCGCGCGCCTTGCCCCAGGGCGTGGGCCGGGATCGCCGGGCACCGCCGGAAGGATGCCGGGTTGAACGCCGGGAGCATGAAGGCTGCCAGCACGGCGTCGAGCAGTTCCGGCGCCCAGGTGCTGTTCTCGCCCAGCGTTGCGCAGACGCCCAGCACCACGGGGGTTCCGTCCGCGCGGCGGCGGATCTGGACCTGGACCGGGCCGGTCAGCCCAAGCGTGCGGACGGCGGCCAGGCCCAGCCTTCGGACATCCTCGGCCTCGCCCGCCGGCACCCTGCGGCTGATTTCACCGCTGCCGGGGCGTCCGTACGGGGTCTTCGTCTTCTCGAGAACCACCACCACAGGCGCCATCGGGTTGCGGGCCGGGGTGCCGAACACCAGGGCAACGTAGTCGGAGCCCGGGATGAATTCCTGGACTAGTTGCCCGGACGGCATGCTGCTCCAGCCAACGGACGCTGTCCCGGCCAGCAGATGGATCGCCGCGGTTCCCTTGAAGACCCGCGGCTTGACGACGACGGGGCCATTGAGGTCAGCGAGGGACGCGGGTGCGGCGGCGAAGTCGCCCGGAACCCCGAACCGCGGGACCGAAATGCCCGCCGCTTCCAATGCCCATGCTGTGAGCAGGTGGTCGTTGGCGAGGGCCACCGCGGCGGAGTCTGCCACGATGATCCGCACGTCGGGGGCGAATCCGGCACGGGCCGCAGCCAGCACCGGAAGTTCCACGCTGAGGGTCGGAATGATGACGTTGATGGCTTCCCGGTCCACCAGCCGGCGCAGGTCCAGGGGCATGTCCGGGTCCGTCACCGGCAGGAGCCTCACCGCCCCTGCGGCGGGAGCGTCCTCGGCCTGACGGGTGTCGGCGCGGGCGTCGGAGCCGAGACACGGGAGGCCTCGGGCGACGAGCTGGGCGGCGACGGCCTGCCCGGCGGTGCCTGCAATTCCGGTAACCAGTATTCGCGGACCCAATACTGCTCCATTCCGCCGTCACCTACCGGGCCGCGGCTGCAGCACCGGCGGTTCCAGCCACCGATTCACGGACAATTTGATTGAGGGGACAGGTTGATTCGCGGACAACCCGATTCACACACAACATGACTCCGGCCGACGCGTCGGTCCGGTCCTTCCCTCCAGTAGACGGCGCAACCTCCGCCCGCACACGAGTGGGCGGTACGCGAAACTGGAGGCCGGTACTACTTGTGCGGGCGCCGCCCCCGAGTTTGCGCGGCCGCTGCGGACTTTGCGCGGCCGCAGCGGCCAGGGGCGTGGTCCGGTTACGGAACATGACGACGGCGGCGGTGCGGGCCGGCGTCGTTGGTGTTACGTTTTTGGGGAGTAATGAGAACCGGTGCCAAGCCCTGACTGGCCGGTCGGCAACCCTCCTTTTGCGGCGGGGTGCCTCAGGTGAATACTCGGCATATCGACAATTCGAGCTGCAAGCGTGAAAGAGGAGATCCGTCGTGCCCGACCCGTCCACACCCGCTGTTCCCGATACAGCCCCCGCCAGCGCAGCTTCCGCCGGCGCGGAAAAGCTTGCCTACCGCCTGTTTACCGGCGCGGATGACCGCGCCTTCTGCGAGCGCGTGTCCGCCGCCCTGGCCGAAGGCTACGTCCTGCACGGAAGCCCCGCCGCCAGTTTCAACGGCAACACCGTGATCGTGGCGCAGGCAGTTGTCCTGCCGGCCGCGATTGCGAGCGCGGACGCCGCCGTGGCCAACGCCGTTGACGAGCTCGACCCTTACGAGTTCGGCGCTGATGAGGCATACGAGGGCCACGCATGAGCTACGCCGGAGACCTCAGCCCGCAGGAGGCGTGGGCCAAGCTGGAAACCGGGGCCATCCTGGTGGACGTCCGGACCGAGGGCGAATGGGCCCACATCGGCATCCCGGACACGAAGGCCACAGAAAACGATCCGCTCTTCATCCAGTGGAACCTTGCCGGCGGGGTTCCGAACCCGCATTTCGTGGAACAGCTGAGGCAGCAGGCGCCGGAGGATGCCGCCGTCGAACTGGTGTTCCTGTGCCGCTCCGGCGCCCGGTCGGTCGCGGCCGCAACGGCCGCGACGCAGGCGGGCTACACCTCCTACAACGTGCTTGAGGGCTTCGAAGGCGAGACCGACCGCTTTGGCGAACGAACTGTCAACGGCTGGAAGAACCGCGGCCTGCCCACCAACCTCGGAAAGATCTAAGTGACCTTCAATCCCGACGCCGCCGGCTGGTCCGCCGAGACCCAGGCTGTCCGCGGCGGCCTCGACCGGACCGGCTTCCAGGAAACCACCGAGCCGATCTTCCTCAATTCAGGATTCGTCTACGAGTCCGCTGCCGCCGCCGAGCGCGCCTTCACCGGAGAGGACGAGCGGTTCGTCTACTCCCGGTACGGCAACCCGTCCGTCGCGACGTTCCAGGAGCGGCTCCGGCTGCTCGAAGGAACGGAGGCGTGCTTTGCGACGGCGTCCGGCATGTCCGCCGTCTTCACCGCCCTGGGCGCGCTGTTGGCGGCTGGTGACCGGGTGGTCGCCGCCCGCTCGCTGTTCGGCTCGTGCTTTGTGATCCTCAACGAGATCCTGCCGCGCTGGGGCGTCGAGACTGTCTTCGTCGACGGCCCGGACCTGGAGCAGTGGGAGGCCGCGCTGTCCGAGCCGACCACGGCGGTCTTCTTTGAGTCGCCGTCGAACCCGATGCAGGAAATCGTTGACATCGCCGCCGTGAGCCGGCTGGCGCATGCGGCAGGCGCGACGGTGGTGGTCGACAACGTCTTCGCCACCCCGCTGCTGCAGCGCTGTGGGGAGCTCGGCGCGGACGTGATCGTCTACTCCGGTACCAAGCACATCGACGGCCAGGGCAGGGTCCTGGGCGGCGCCATCCTGGGCACCAAGGAATTCATCGACGGGCCCGTCAAGCAGCTCATGCGGCACACCGGACCTGCTCTCTCCGCCTTCAACGCCTGGGTCCTGGCGAAGGGCCTGGAGACCATGGCCCTGCGCGTGAACCATTCTTCCGCCTCCGCCCTGCGGCTGGCCCAGTGGCTGGAGGATCAGCCCGCGGTCACCTGGGTGAAGTACCCGCTGCTGCGGTCCCACCCGCAGTACGATCTGGCCGTGAAGCAGATGAAGGCCGGCGGTACGGTGCTCACGCTGGAGCTTGCGCCCTCCCCCGGGCGCACCGCCAAGGAGGCTGCCTTCGCGCTGCTGGACGCGCTGCGGATCATCGACATCTCCAACAACCTCGGTGATTCGAAGTCCCTCATCACGCACCCGGCCACCACGACGCACCGCGCAATGGGACCGGAAGGCCGCGCGGCGATCGGGCTCAGCGACGGCGTGGTCCGGCTGTCGGTGGGCCTGGAGGACGTCGAGGACCTGATCCGCGACCTCGGCCAGGCACTAAAACAGGTCTAGGGGGCAAACAGGTCTGACGCTGAAAGTTCCCGGTCAGGCCGGGCGCAGCCGGCCGTCCAGGGGCGGACGCCCGCCGGCCGGCGCCTCGGCGGCGGTCCCCTGCGCCGTCAGTTCGACGGCCCGTTCGACGACGGCGGGCAGCCCGCCGGCCCGGAACGGACCGCGCTGCAGCTGCGAACCCGTGCCCTCCGCCAGGATCCGTTCGACGCCCTCGCGCACCAGGTCCAGCTCGCCCTGCTCTTCCAGCACCGGGGCCACAAAATCCACCAGTGCCCTGACCACATCCGTGGCCGGAGCAGGGGTGAAGGTGCCGAAGTCCAGAAGATCCCCGCGCAGTCCGCAGTTGCTGGCCTGCCAGGCGGCCATCCGCAGCAGCAGCGTGGGCACCGGAGCCGGATCGACGCCGTCGTTCCATTCCCGCGACGCCGACTCCACGAGGGCCCGCACCAGCACGGCAATCAGGGCAGCGTCCTCGGCCCGCAGGCAGACATCGGCGACCCGGACCTCCACGGTGGGATGCTGCCGGCACAGCCGCGCGTCGAAGTAGACCATCCCCTCGTCCATCAGGACGCCGCTTTCCACCAGCCGCTTCACCGTCCGCCGGTAGACGGGCAGGCTGCCGAAGATCATCGTCGGACCCGACCCGGGCCAGCGGTTCCAGGCCTGGGTGCGGTAGCTTTCGAATCCTGTCTCGGCCCCGTTCCAGTACGGGGAATTCGCGCTGAGCGCTATCAGCACGGCAAGCTTGTCGCGGATCCGGTCCATCACGGCCACGCCCTCCTCCGGGGACTCCACAAAGGTGTGGACGTGGAGGCCGCAGGTCAGCTGGTTCCGGACTGTGAGCCCGAAGCGTTGCTGCATGGTCATGTACCGCGGATTCGGCGTCAGGTGCGTGGCGGAGCCCTGGGGCGAGGTGGCCAGGGCAGCGACGCGGCCGCCGTGTTCGCGGGCGGCCTGGTCCGCCCGGGCCCGGCCATGCCTGAGCTGCCGGAGCAGTTCCGGGTACTCCAGGCACGGCCGCGTCTGGGTCTCGATCTGTTCGAGCTTGAGCTCGTAGCTGAAGTCGGCGCCGCCCTCGTGGACGGGTTGCTGACTTGCCCGAACCCGGCCGGTGTCCGGCTTCGGCGGCACCAGGCTGGGCAGCATCAGGTCGGCAAGGGCAAGCAGCATCCCGGACTCGGGATCCACTATCAGCAGTTCTTCCTCCACGCCGAAGGTGCGCATGCTTCTATTGTGCGTCAGGATCGGCCGAAACGCGCTACACCAGCGGGGCGTCAGGCGGCGCCCCTGTGACCGCCCGGCAGGGCGGGAATCCGCTCTGCCCGGCTCTTGCCCGGCTCTGCCTGGTTCCGCGGGGATCAGTCCGGGATCAGTCTTGGAAATACTCGATTTTGGCGCCGATGGTGTTGAGCCGCTCGGCCAGGTCCTCGTATCCGCGCTCAATGACGTAGATGTTCCGCAGCTCCGAGACGCCACGGGCCGCCAGCATGGCCAGGAGCAGGCAGGCGGCAGGGCGAAGTGCCGGCGGGCAGCCCACCTCGGCGGCACGCCACTTGGTGGGCCCGTTGACGTAGATCCGGTGCGGATCGAGCAGCTGCACCTGGGCGCCCAGCTTGTTCAGCTCGGTCAGGTAGATGGCCCGGTTCTCGTAGACCCAGTCGTGGATCATGGTCTGGCCGTGGGCGTTGGCGGCGATCACGGCGAAGAAGGGCAAATTGTCGATGTTCAGGCCGGGGAAGGGCATGGGGTGGATCTTGTCCTCCGGCGCCCGCAGCTCTGAAGGCTTGGTGGTGACGTCCACCAGGCGGGTGCGGCCGTTGCGGGCCACGTATTCCCCGGAGACCTCAAGACGCTGGCCCATCTGCTCCAGCGTCGCGAGCTCGATTTCCATGAATTCGATCGGGACACGGCGAATGGTGACTTCGGAGTTCGTCACGATGCCGGCGGTGATGAGGCTCATCGCCTCGATCGGGTCCTCGGACGGGAAGTACTCAATGTCGACGTCGATCGACGGCCGACCGGTGATCTTCAGCGTGGTGGTGCCAATGCCCGCGATTTCCACGCCAAGCATCTGCAGATAGAAGCAGAGGTCCTGCACCATGTAGTTGGGGCTGGCATTGCGGATGATGGTGGACCCGCGGCGGTGGGCAGCGGCCATGATGGCGTTCTCGGTGACGGTGTCGCCGCGTTCGCTGAGCACGAAGGACCGGTCAAGAGCGTCCGACGGCGGCGCTTGGACGGCGTAGAATCCGGACTTCGCCTCCACGGCCAGACCAAACTGGCGCAGCGCCTGCATGTGAGGCTCCACGGTGCGCGTGCCGAGGTCACAGCCGCCGGCGTAGGGCAGCCGGTAGGTGTCGGCCTCGTCCAGGAGCGGGCCCAGGAGCATGATGACGCTGCGGGTCCGGCGGGCCGCCTCCACGTCCATGGATGCCAGATCCAGGACTGCGGGACGGCGGATCTGCAGGTCGTTCACGTTGAGCCAGGTGCATTCGACGCCGATGCTGGTCAGCACTTCCACGATCCGGTTGACTTCCTCGATCCGGGCGAGCCGGCGCAGGGTGGTAGTGCCGCGGTTGATGAGGCTGGCGCACAGCAGCGCGACGCCGGCATTCTTGCTGCTGTTGACGTCCACGGCTCCGGAAAGCGTGCGGCCGCCCTCGACCCGGAGGTGGGTCATCTGAGGCCGGCCCACCTTGACGATGCTGTGCCCCACGATCGCCTCCAGGCGTTCAATCATCTTCAGGCTCAGGTTCTGCTTGCCCTGTTCCATCCGGGCGATGGCGCTCTGGCTGGTGCCGAGCTCGGAGGCGAGTTGTCCCTGGGTCCAGCCCTTGGCGCCGCGGGCCTCGCGGAGCAGGAGGCCTACGTGTTCAGCAGTCGGTTGAGTCATGCCCCGAAAATATCACAGATGACGTATCTGGCTAGGGTATTCCGGCCGGGGTGCCGTTAATCTCACAGCGATACCCGCACTGTGCGATAAATCCCGCGCCGTGAACGTCGTCGGGACCAGCAGCGCTTCGCCACGGCCTCCTTCAAATACCGCCACGGTTTTGGCGCCCGCGGCCCGGCCCGGACAGCTTTGAAGTAAGGCTAACCTAGCCTCAAGAGACTTCCCCGCCGTGACACACCATCCTCAGGCCCGCGCCGGAACCGGCGCGCTAAGGGGAGGACAGCAAGGGAAGGACAGCTGAAGGCGGACGGCTACTGGCGCGGAAGGAACACGAGGTTCCACGTGCCCGCGCCCAGGGCCGCGGCGACTGCGGCCGCCGCGATGCCGATCCCGCCCAGCAGCACCCAGGCGTCAAGTCCGCTGAACGTGGACGGCCTGGCCCAGGTCCGCGCCGCGCCGCCGAACCCGCGGGCCTCCATGGTCACCGCAAGCCGGGAAGCACTCCGGATCGCCTGCACCAGCAGGCCGAAGCTCTGGCCCAGGGCGGCGCGGAACCGCTGGTAGGGGTTGCCGCTGGAGCCCACGCCGCGGGCGCGCCGGGCCATTCCGATCGTCTGCCATTGCTCGGCCATGATCCCGACAAGCCGCATGGCGGCCAGGGTGCCCAGGACGAACCGGTGCGGCAGCTTGGCCTTCTGGGCCAGGGCGTCGGCCAGGTCTGTGGGATCCGTGCAGCTCATCAGCAACACCGCAGGCAGTGCGATCGCGAGGCCGCGGAGCATGAAACCGAACCCCAGCTCCAGGGAGCCGACGCTGATGGACCAGATTCCGGCGTCGAGCAGGATGGATCCGGAGTCTGCGGCAAGAATGGCGGTGCTCCAGCCGCCCAGCGCCGCCGCCAGGATCAGCGGCCAGCCGCGCTCCCACAACAAGGCAAGGGTCAGGCCGGTCAGGGGCAGGAGCAGCAGTTCGAAACCCAGCGCCACGGAAGCGGAAACCCAGTCAATGGACAACGCCAGCACCAGGGTTATCAGCATGACCGCCATGAACTTGGCGAGCGGGTTGGCGCGGGTCAGCAGGGCATGGTTGCCGCGCAGGCTCAGTGCGTCCCTCACGGCGAGGCCCCCTCTGGCAGCTCAAGATCCGGGCCGGAGGCATCCGCGGCCGCGGTTTCCCCGGAGCGGAGGCGCAGTTCGGTGCCGCCCAGTACCGCGGAGAATTCGGCGTCGTGCGTCACGGAGACGACGGCAGTGCCGGCGTCCAGGAGTTCGGAAAGAAACGAGGCCAGTTCAGCCCAGGTGTTGGCATCCTGGCCGAACGTCGGCTCGTCCAGGACCAGCACCTGCGGGTGCGCCGCCAGCACGGTGGCTACCGAGAGGCGCCGCTTCTCGCCGCCGGAGAGCGTATAGGGGTTGGCGTCCACGAGCTCGGTCAGCCGCAGCCGCTCCAACAGTTCCTCCACGCGTTCTTCGCCGTAGCCGAGATGGCGGGGGCCGAACATGAGCTCGTCCAGGACCCTGCCGGTGACGAACTGGTGCTCAGGCTCCTGGAACACAGTCCCGATCCTGGCGATCAGCTGCTGGGCCTTCCACCGGTACGGATCGGTTCCGGCGCCCCCGCCCGAGCGAGAACTGGCGTCACGGCTGAGCCCCGCGGCGGCGGTAACCGTTCCCGCGACGGGCTGCAGGAGACCGGCCAGCGTCAGGGCCAGCGTCGACTTCCCCGAGCCGTTCTGCCCGGTGATGGTCAGGGCTTCGCCGGCGCGGACCTGGACTGAAATGCCGGATTGAACGGGCCGCGGCGTGATCTTGCGGAAACCGTCGCGCAGCCCGGACCGCCGTGGACGTTCGCGGGAGACGGCCAGGTCCTCCGCCGCCAGCAGCAGCTGTCCCGCCGCACCGGCACCTGATCCGACGTCCGGCGCCGCGCTGACCCGCGCCCGGGTCTTTGGCACGTAACCCGGCACCCAGACGCCCGCACCAATGAGCATGTCCCGCGCTTCCACGAGGACCTGGTCCGGCGGCCCGTCGATCAGGACCGCAGGGTCCGTGGCCGATCCGGGCCGCAGCACCACGATCCGGTCCACGAGGTCTTTCCAGACCGCCACCCGGTGCTCCACCACCACCAGGGTGGCGCCGGTCTTGTCCAGGCAGCGGCCCACGGCGTCGCGGACCTCCAGGACGCCCGCGGGGTCGAGGTTGGCGGTCGGCTCGTCGAGCAGCAGCAGCCCCGGCCGCATCGCGAGGATTCCGGCGAGCGCCAACCGCTGCTTTTGTCCGCCGGAAAGGGCCGACGTCGGGTGGTCCAGCGGCAGCCGGCCCAGCCCGACGTCGTCGAGCGCCTCGTGCACCCGCGGCCAGATCTCGGCCGCCGGAACGGCGAGGTTCTCCGCCCCGAAGGCGACGTCGTCACCGAGTCGGGAAAGCACCACCTGGGTTTCCGGGTCCTGCTGCACGAGGCCGGCGCGGCCGCGCTGGGCCCGGGGCGGGGCGCCGTCGATCAGCAGGCTCCCGGTCTCATCAGCGTCTTCGGCGTCGCCGGAGTCGCCGGCATGCCCGGAGGCGCCGGCCGCGCTATCCCCCAGCACGCCGGCCAGCGCGTGGAGCAGCGTCGATTTACCGGCGCCGGAGGGGCCCAGCAGAAGCACGCGCTCCCCCGGCCGGATGTCCAGGTCCAGGCCGCTGACCGCGGGCCGGGTCCTTCCGGCGTGCCGCCAGCCCCAGCCCCGGGCCGTAACGGCAGCCGGGCGGACGCCCGTTGAAGATCTCATGAGTTGTCTGTGAATTTCAGGAGGTTCGGAATTTCAGGAGGTTCGGGATTGCAGCGGGTTCAGGAGAAGACAGGCTCCGTCGCGGCCTTGCGGGAGGCAAAGGAGGCCAGCACGCCGGTCTTGGCCAGGCCGCGGGTGGCCAGCCAGGACAGTCCGCCGGCAATCACGGCGCCGGAGATGGTGGTGAAGGCGATGTAGGCGAGCTTGTCGCCTGCTTCGTAGGCGATGTTCCAGCCCCACGGCAGGAAGGAATCGTTCAGGCCGCAGAAAAGGCCGGCGCCGGCTCCGGCCAGCAAGGACACCGGCAGGTTGAACTTCTTGTACAGGAATGCCGCGAAGACCAGTTCCGCGCCGAGGCCCTGCAGAATGCCTGAAATAAGCACCGTGGTGCCGTACTGGGATCCCATGATGAGCTCGCCCGTGGCTGCCACGGTCTCGCAGAACAGGGCTGCGCCGGGCTTGCGGATGATGAGCATGCCCAGCACTGCCGGGATCATCCAGCCGCCGGCGTAGAGTCCGGTGAGCGGCGGGTAGAGCGCGTTGACCGGGGTCGAAATCAGGTTCGCGCCCTGGGACCAGGCCCAGAAAATGACGCCGCCCGCAACGGCGATCAGTGCGGCCACCACAATGTCCACCACCCGCCAGCTGTAGTTGCGCTTGGCGGAGGGCCGGCTCGTGGAACCAGGCTGTGCTGAAATATTTGTCATGTCGTCCTCCTGAGGAACAGGAGGGGAGGGTGCTCCGGCGGCTTTGGCTTTCGCCGGCCTCCGCGCATCCTGAGAACTCGACTCCCTTGCGCCGGTACTAACCGGATCAGGTTCGAGGGTCTGCGGCTGTCCGCACTCTCAGCGCCCACCAACGGTGTCCCCGGATTTTTCCGGTGATGCCCGACGGCGGCGCTCCCCTGTCGTAAATTATTTCGCCCTTGTGGGCTGGCTCAGTTTACACCTGAACGGCCGGGTTTTCAGTGGTGCGGCGTCACAATCCGTGGCCGGACCCGGACGGTGCCCCGAACCCGGGAACGGCCGCTTGGTACAGTCGACCTATCGGACACGCTGACCCGCCAGCGGGCGGCCTCGCCACCACCGGAAGGCTGGAATATTTTGACGCAAACACCGGCAACACCAGATCCCTCCGGCGACTACGACCCCGACTCGGGCGAGCCGCAGCCGCCGGGATCCCTGGCTGGGCTCATCGGCCGCGTGCTGGCCGAGATGGATGCGCTCCAGTTCGCCTCATTCAGCAAGGACACCGCCCTGGACCTCGGCATCCTGCTAGTTGAGCTGGGCAGGGAACGTTCACTGCCCATCGCCATCGACATCACCAAGGGCGAGCAGGTGCTCTTCCACGCGGCGCTGGACGGCGCCACGCCGGACAATGAACGCTGGATCAGCGCCAAGAAGCGCACCGCCATGCGGTACGAGGTCCCGTCCCTGCTGGTGGGCCTCCGTGCCCGCGCTGCCGGCGGCAGGATCGAGGACAATGCCTGGTTCGATCAGATGGAGTTCGCAGCGCACGGCGGGGCCTTCCCGATTTACGTGCGCGGCACCGGGGCCGTTGCGGTGGTCACGGTCTCCGGCCTGCCCCAGAAGGCGGACCACGAACTCGTGGTCGAGGCCCTGCGGCAGGTCATCGCACCGGAACGCTAGGCTAGGGGAAACTCTGTTCCGCCCCAAGGAGACCGAAGAATGAACATTCTCATCAAGCTGCTCGGCACCGCCGTCAGCCTTGCGGCCGGCTTTGCCGGCACCAAACTGGTGGACGCCCTTTGGGAAAGGTCCACAGGCAGCAAGCCGCCCAAGGGCCAAGACGACGACGTTCCCACCACGCTGCACTCGGCATTGACGTTCGCCCTGATCTCCGCATCGGTCAGCGCCATCATCCAGGTGCTTGCCAACCGCGGCACCCAGCGCGCGATCACCCGGTTCGCCAAGAGCCAGGACATCGTCTGACCGGACCGGATTAGTCGGCGGGCCGGTCGTCCACTCCCTGTGTGGACGCCGCCTGCTGCACCACGGCCTCGAGCTCGTCTGCGCTGAGCAGTTCCGGGTGCAGGTGCTTGGTCCGGTAGCCGGCCCGGCCCACCATGTGGGCTGACACGGGAACGGTCAGCAACTGGAAGATCCAAGCCACGAACAGGACGGGCCACACCACCCAGGTGCGCATCTGCAGGCCCAGGGCCGCCAGTAGCAGGAACAGGCCAAGGACCTGCGGTTTGGTGGCGGCGTGCATTCTGCTCATGAGGTCCGGAAAGCGCAGCAGCCCGATGGCGGCGGCGAGGGACATGAGGGCGCCCGTCACCATAAAGACGGCGGAGACGGCGTCGATCAGTGTTTCAGTTTCAGGATTCACGGACGTTCTCCCGCCGTTCCGCCACGAACCGGGCCACCGTCACCGAGCCGATGAAGCCGATGAGGGAAATCGCCACGAGCAGCATTAAGTTGTTGAGGTGCCGGTTGGCCGCCATGTCGATGCACAAGGCTGCACCGAAGATGGCCAGCAGCACGTCGGCGGCGAGCACCCGGTCCAACAGTGATGGGCCCCGCGCGATCCGGACAATCGCCCCCGCGGCTGCCAGGGAGAGTACGACGGCGGTCACCGTCAGGACGGCCTGCATCATGCGTCGATCTCCTGTGTGAGTGCGGACAGTTCGTCTTTGGTGCCCATGATCCTGATCAGCCCGGCCTCGGTGTCCCGGACCTCCTTGCGCAGCATGGCCGCGTCCTCGGCGTTGCGGACGTTGATGCCGTGGATGTAGAGGGTGGACGTGGACCTGTCCACTTCCACCACCAGGGATCCCGGAATCAGCGAGATCACGTGCCCGGTGGCCGTCACGAGGAGGTCGGAATGGCTCCGTAGCGGCACGGCGACGATTGCGCTGACCACTTTTGGCCCGCGCGCCACGGCGAGGTACAGGACCTGGAAGCTTGCCGCGACGACTTTTCCGAGGAAGATGACGGCGAAGGGGACGGCGCGGAGGACGTTGAAGCGGCCGCCGAGCTCCACGGGGGGCAGGTAGAAAAGGCGCGCCACGAGCACGGCGATCAGGGCGCCGAAGAGGAGATTGCCCGGGGTGAAGTTCTGCCACAGTGCGCCCCAGACAAATACCAGCCACACCAGCAGCGGCAGTTCCTGGCGCAGCGAAATCCTGCGGCGGTTCATTTTTCGCTCCCCTGGACCTGCACCTGGACCTGCTGCTGGTCCTGCACGGCACGGGGCACCGGGGGCACCGGCGCGTCCTCGCCCAGTACAGCCTGGATGTATGAGGACCTGTCCAGCATCTCCTCAGCGGACTGGTCGGCCACCCGGAACAGCGGACCGGCAAAGACCGTCAGGGCCACGCCAAAGACCACCAGGCCCAGCGTGGAGCCCACCATGGTGCGGGGCAGCAGGGTGACGTTGATTTTTCCGGCCCGGTTACCGGTCGCGGAATCCTCGGGCGCGGCGAGCAGCACCGGGTCCGGATGTTCGGCGTCCTGCGGCTTGCGCCAGAACGCACGGTTCCAGACCCTCGCGATCGCAAGCAGGGTCAGCAGGCTGGTCAGCACGCCGCCGATCACCAGGGAGTAAGCCAGCGGCGTGCCGAGCTCGACGCCCGCCTGAAGCAGTCCGAGCTTGCCCAGGAAGCCCGAGAACGGCGGGATGCCGGCCAGGTTCATGGCGGGAATGAAGAACAGAACCCCCAGAACCGGGGAGAGCTTGGCCAGCCCGGCCACGCGGTCCATGGATGAGCTGCCGCCGCGGCGTTCAATCAGGCCGGTCACCAGGAACAGGCTGGTCTGGATGGTGATGTGGTGGGCGACGTAGAAGACGGCGGCGCCCAGGCCGGCCACCGTGGACATGGCCAGGCCGAACACCATGTAGCCGATGTGGCTGACCAGGGTGAAGGACAGGAGCCGCTTGATGTCGCTTTGGGCCAGGGCACCGAGGATTCCCACCACCATGGTCAGCAGTGCTGCCACCATGAGCGGGGCATTGAGCGCATCCCCCGGGAAGAGCAGCGTCTCCGTGCGGACCATCGCATAGACGCCCACCTTGGTCAGCAGCCCGGCAAACACCGCGGTGACCGGCGCCGGCGCCGTGGGGTAGGAGTCAGGGAGCCAGAAGGACAGCGGGAAGACGGCCGCCTTGATGCCGAAGGCCACCAGCAGCATGACATGCAGCAGCGTCCGGGTGCCCTGGTCGAGGTCCCCGAGCTTGATGGCGAGGTCAGCCATATTGATGGTTCCGGTGGCGCCGTAGATCATGGCGATCGCGATCAGGAACAGTACCGAGGACACGACGGAGACCACCACATAGGTCACGCCGGCCCGGATGCGCGGGCCCGTCCCGCCAAGGGTGATGAGCACGTAACTGGCCGTCAGCAGGATCTCGAAGCCGACGTAGAGGTTGAAAAGGTCTCCGGAGAGGAAAGCGTTGGACACCCCGGCGACGAGGATCAGGTAGGTCGGGTGGAAGATCGAGACCGGCGCGTCCCGGTCGCCGTCGGCCATGCCCTGTCCCGTGGCGTAGATCAATACCGCAAGGCTCACAGCCGAGGACACCACGAGCATGAGCGAGGAGAACTGGTCGACCACCAGCACGATGCCCCAGGGCGGCATCCAGCCGCCGATGTTCACCGAGGTCGTCCCGCCCTCCCAGACGGAGGCCAGCAGCCAGCACTCCAGCAGCAGCGTCAGGGTCAGGAGGGCGATGCTGACCGTGCGCTGGGCCCGGGGGTAGTGGATCAGCAGGAACGTCAGGGCGGCGCCCAGGATGGGGAGTACGACGGCGAGCGGGGCAAAGCTGGCGATGTTCACTCTCCGCCTCCTTCCGGTTTGGGGTCAACGTTCAAGGAACCGGGCTGTTCTTCAGAGGCGGCTTGGTCCGCCCGGACAGGGCGGTCGCCGGACATGACCGCGGCGGTGCCGTTCGCTCTCCCGGCGCCGGGAGCCGTGGTTGCGTCCACGGAGCCGATCATGGCCAGCGGGAATTCCGAGGTCTCGGCCGGAATCACTGAGTCGTCTTCAGCATCAAAGCTGGGCGTTTCGGCGACGCGGCGGTCCTCGGCGTCGTCCTGGATCTCATCCTGGCGGGCCAGGACCCAGGTGCGGTAGATGATGCCCAGCATGAACGCCGTGACGGCGAAGGAAATCACGATCGAGGTCAGGATCAGGGCCTGCGGCAGGGGGTCGTTATAGTCCTCCGCCGGGATGCTCTTGTCGAAGATCGGCGCCAGCCCGGAGTAGCCGCCGGTGGCGAGGATCAGCAGGTTGGTGGCGTTGGCCAGCAGCATGAGGCCCAGCAGGACCCGGGTGAGGCTGCGTTCCAGGATCAGGTAGATGCCGCAGGCGTAGAGGGCGCCCATGACCGTCAGCAGGGTCAGGTTGACGCTCATGCTCTTCCCCTTGCAGTAGTTTCCGCGCCAGTTGTTTCCGCCCCGGCGGTTTCCGCGTCGGCGGGTTCAGCGGGAAGCCCGGCGGCGTCCTGGTCCTCGGAGGGCTCGGCGGGTTCTTCGAAGTGCTCGTCGATTTCCGCCCCGAGGCTGCGCAGCACATCCAGTGCCAGGCCGACGACCACGATGTACACACCGATATCGAAGATGGTCGAGGTGACGAACTTGATGTCGCCGAACACCGGCAGCCACAGTTCCACGATGGCGCTCTGGAACACCTGGCCGCCCAGCAGCAGCGGCACCATTCCCGTCGCCGCAGCCGTAGCCAGGCCGATCCCCAGCAGGGTGCCGGCGCCGACGGGCGTGGCTTCGCGAAGTTCGAAGCGGCCCCCGGCGAGGTAGCGGATGGTAAGGGCGAGGCCTGCGGTGAGGCCTCCGGCAAAGCCGCCCCCGGGCAGGTTGTGCCCGGCGAGGAGCAGATAGATGGAGGACACGATCATCGAGTGGAAGATCAGGCGGGTAACCACCTCGAAGATGATCGAGCGGCGTTCGGGCGCCAGGGTCCGGCCGGCCACCAGCCAGGCGTCGCGCGTGGCGGCAGCGAAACGCCGGTTCATCGCCAGGGCGGCATCGTCCCGGCTGCTGCCCCTGGCGCCGGCCCGCCTGCCGACCGTCCCCGCCGCGACGGTCGCGGACGTCCGGATGCGGTCGCCGCGCCCCCTGACAAAGATGAGGCTGGCGACGCCGGTGGCGGCCAGGGCCAGGACGGAGATCTCGCCAAACGTGTCCCAGGCGCGGATATCCACCAGGGTCACGTTGACGACGTTGAGGCCGCCGCCGCCCTCGTAGGCCAGTTGGGGGAACTGCAGGGAGACCGGCGGCGCCACCCGGGCGCCGAGGGCATGGATGGCCACGAAGATCATGGTGACACCGAACGCCAGGCCGATCACGACCCGGATGACCCGGTATTTCCCGCCCGTGCGGTCCCGCAGGCCCGCGGGAAGGCTCCGCATGGCCAGCACGAAGGCCACCAGGATGATGGTTTCGACCAGCATCTGGGTCAGGGCGAGGTCCGGGGCTCCCTGCAGCGCAAACATCAGGGCAATCCCGTAGCCGGTGACGGACACCATCAGGACGGCAAGGAAGCGCTTGTTGGCGCGGACCGCGGCGAGGGCACCGATCACGACGCCGGCGCCGGCCACAAGCTGCAGCGGCGAGCCGGGGTCGATGAAATACAGGTCGGCCGGCAGCGGCTCGCCGGCCAGCAGCAGCGCGGTGAGCGGCAGGACGAACGCCACGGTCAGGATGACGGAGAGGTAGAAGAACAGCGAGCCTCGCTGCGTGCGGCCGGTGATCCAGACCGCGGTGTCGTCCAGGGCACCGATCGTTTGCTGGTAGGTGCGGTCGCCGTCGATCCACCCCGGCACCAGCGACTGCAGCCGTGCCACGGCGTTGCGGCCGTAGAACATGGCCAGGCCCAGGGCGAACGTCACCGCGGTCAGGCCCAGGGCGGGGGTGAGGCCGTGCCACAGCGCCAGGTGCCCGGGCGAGGAGGCGGAGCCGTCCACAAAGAGCTCCGCGTACGGCTGGATCCAGCCGTCCACGGGGGCGGGCCATAGCCCGTAAAGGACCGTGAGCAGGCTCAGGATCGCCGGCGCGGCAAGGAAAGCGGGTTTGATCGGCTTGAAGTCCGTGGGCTCCACGCCGGGTTTGACGGCGAAGGCGCCCCACATGAAGCGGGCGCTGTAGGCGAAGGTCAGGATGGAGCCCAGAACCACACCTCCCAGCAGCCAGGGCCCGGTCCCGGACTCCGAGCTGTACTGGATGAAGGCCTCGAACACCGATTCCTTGGCGACGTAGCCGGCCAGCGGGGGTATGCCCGCCATCGAGGCGGTGCCGACCGCCGCCACGATCGCCAGCACCCGGGCCGAGCCGTAGACGCCGGAGAGCTCGCGAATGTCCCGGGTCCCGGCCTGGTGGTCAATGATGCCGACCACGAGGAAGAGCGTGGCCTTGAACAGACCGTGCGCCAGGAGGAAGGCTAGTCCGGCGAGCGCCGCGTCGGGAGTGCCCAGGCCCACCACCATGGTCATGAAGCCCAGCTGGCTTACGGTGCCGTAGGCGAGAATGAGCTTGATGTCGGTCTGCCGCAGGGCCCGGTAGCCGCCCACAAGCATGGTGGCCAGGCCCAGGCCGAGAACCATCGGCAGCCACGGCGCGGTTTCGGTAAATCCGGGCGCCAGGCGGGCCACCAGGTAAATCCCGGCCTTCACCATGGCCGCGGCGTGCAGGTAGGCGCTCACGGGCGTGGGGGCGGCCATGGCGCCGGGGAGCCAGAAGTGGAACGGCACCAGCGCGGATTTGGTGATCGCACCAATCAGGATGAGGACGATGGCGGCGGCGACGGCTCCCTCCGCGGGGCCGGCGATGAGCGCGGGAGCCTGGTCCAGGATCGCCTGGATCCGGTAGGTTCCGGCCGTCGAGCCGAGGATGATGAGCCCCACGAGCATCGCCAGTCCGCCGGCGGTGGTCACGACGAGCGCCTGCAGGGCCGAGCGCCGCGCGGACAACCGGGTGCGGGCGTAGCCGATCAGCAGGTAGGACAGCACCGTGGTCAGTTCCCAGAAGATGAACAGCAGGAGGAGATCGTCGGCGATGACGAGTCCGAACATCGCGCCGGCGAAGGCCAGGAGCTGGGCGCCGAACCCGCCAAGGTAGTCGTCCTTGTTCTTGAAGTAACGGGCGCAATAGACCAGGACCAGCGCGCCCACCCCCAGCACCAGCAGGGACATGACCCAGGCCAGGGCATCCATCCGGAACGCGAGATCCAGCTGCAGACCGGGTATCCAGGGCACCACCTCGGTGATCGCGCTGTCTGAAGAGGCTCCGCCCGCGTAGACGGCATCATGTTGCAGGAGCAGCCAGATAAAGGAGGCCGCGGGGACCGCGGCCAGTGCGTAGAACGAATTCCTGCCAAACGTTCGGAACAGCA
Source organism: Actinomycetota bacterium (assembly GCA_046730875.1). GTDB lineage: Bacteria > Actinomycetota > Actinomycetes > Actinomycetales > Micrococcaceae > Arthrobacter. Next base: position 29,161 of record JBKPJW010000018.1, read on the forward strand.
GCGGGGCCACAGCAGCCACCGCAAAGTGCATGGCAAGGACTGTGATCACTGGTATCTCCGCAACGTCAGAATTTCGATGGTCAGCAAGTTGGAGCAGGCGGGTAATTGGTTAGGTTCGGTGCCGACAGTTTACCAAGCGTGTACAAATTCTTTTCTCAGGAACCCGGCCCGGAGACAATTCGTTGCAAAAGCGATGCCGCAGCCAGGGCAGGCGGTTGAAGACGCGCCGGAGCCGGTCCCCGCGGAGCCTCGGATGACACCCGGGACGACTACGATTCTGGCTATGAACACTGCCGCCGCCGAGGCCATGCGACCGCACTCGGAACTGGAACTGGGAAGCCCCGTCCCGCACAGGGGCAGGATCCTGGCGTGGGCCGCGTGGGACTGGGGCTCGGCAGCCTTCAACGCCGTCATGACAACGTTCGTGTTCACCGTCTACCTGACCTCCAAGGCTTTTGGCGGGGAGGACCAGGCCTCGGCGGTCCTGGGCGGGGCCCTGGCTGTCGCGGGCGCGGCCATCGCCCTCCTGGCCCCGGTCACCGGGCAGCGGTCTGACAGTGGCGGGCGGCGCAAGCTGTGGCTGGGAGTCAACACCGCCGCCGTCGCCCTCCTGACCGGACTGTGTTTCTTTGTCTTCCCACGGCCGGACTTCCTGATCCTCGGCGTAACGCTGATAGCCCTGGGCAACATCTTCTTCGAATTCGCCGGGGTCAACTACAACGCCATGCTCACCCAGATCTCCACTCCGCGGAACATCGGCAAGGTCAGCGGCTTCGGGT
>JBKPJW010000019.1:0-5894 GCA_046730875.1 Actinomycetota bacterium
CACTTATGGCGGCGACGGCGTTTGTTCTGTCCGCCGCTGAAAGTATAGGCATATCGGGCTGGGGCCGGGGAGGATCTGAGAAGATGGTGCGATGGCAGAACATGCACCGCTGACGGCCGGGAAAGTCGACCACCGGGGCGCAGGGACCCTGTGGACCGGCCAGGGCTAGGCCATGCCTGAGCTTCCGGAAATTGCGGCCCTGACGGACTTTCTGGACGAGCACCTCCGTGGAGCAGTTGTGTCGAGGATCCAGCTGGTTTCCTTTGCGGTGCTCAAGACGGCAGATCCGCCGTACTCCGAACTCGAGGGCAGGACCGTTAACGGGGTGAGCCGGTTTGGCAAGTTCGTCAGCATGGAAGCCGATGGGCTGTATTTTGTCTTCCATCTGGCGAGGGCCGGCTGGCTCCGCTTCACCGACGCTCCTACAGACGCACAGCTGAAAATGGGCAAGGGGCACATCGCGGCCCGGCTGACATTTTCGGGTACTTCGGGCCCTGCCGGGATGGACCTGACCGAAGCAGGCACGAAAAAGAGCCTGGCGGTGTATGTGGTCCGCGATCCGCACGACGTGCCCGGCATCGCGGCGCTTGGTCCCGACCCGTTCGGTCCGGGCTTCGACGTCGACACGCTGGCCGGGATTCTCGGCTCCAGTTCGCAGCAGGTCAAGGGTGTCCTCAGGAGCCAGAGCGTGATGGCCGGGATTGGGAATGCCTACAGCGACGAGATCCTGCACGCGGCCAGGACCTCGCCTTTCGCCATCGCCAAATCCCTGGACAGGGCGGACGTCCAGCGCCTCTATGACGCCATCCACACCATTCTTGGAACGGCCTTGGAGGAGGCCAAAGGCAAGCCGCCGAACGAGCTCAAGGACGCCAAGCGGAGCCACATGAGGGTCCACGGCCGCACCGGCGAATTATGTCCGGTGTGCGGCGACACCGTTCGGGAGGTGTCCTTCGCGGACAGCGCGCTGCAGTACTGCCCGACGTGCCAGACGAAGGGAAAGATCCTGGCCGACCGCCGGACCTCACGCTTCCTGAAATAGGCGCTTCCTGAAACGGGCGCCGTCGCATCCCTTGTGCCGGAGCCTCCCGGCGAACACGATACAAGGACACCATTACAGGACACTATTACAGGACACCATTCAACGGCCTGAGGGAGTTGTCTCAACGATGCGAATGCTGATTATGGGTCCCCCGGGGTGCGGCAAGGGCACCCAGGCTGATCGCATGTCCCGAAACCTCGGCATTGCCGTGGTATCCACCGGCGAGGTTTTCCGCGACCAGGTGAAGAACCGGACGCCGCTGGGCCAGGAAGTCCTTGTGCATTTGGACGCGGGCGATTTGGTGCCCGACACCCTGACGAACCAAATCGTGCGAGACCGCCTGAACCAGGATGACGTCAAGGACGGGTTCCTCTTGGACGGGTATCCCCGAAACACGGCCCAGCAGGCTGAACTCGACATCATCCTTGCCGCCAACGGGCACGGGCTGGACGTCGCCATCCAACTGACGGTTGACGACGCCGAACTCGTCCGCCGAATGCTCCACCGCGCCACCATGACCGGACGCAGCGACGATACCGAGGACGTCATCCGTCACCGTCTGGAGCTTTACCACCACGAGACGGAGCCGGTGGCCTCGGCATACTCACAGCGCGGGATCCTCCTGAGCGTCGACGGTACGGGAAGCGAGGATGAGATCTTCGGCAGACTGCTTGCGGCACTCCGTGCGACCTTCCCCGCGTCCATACCCGACGCGTCCACTGCCACCGTGGACGGGACGACGCCGACCTGAGTGCCCCTCCAACCATTGCCGGCAACACACACGCCGCCGCGATGTCCCGGGAGCCGGAGACACAGAAAACCCCGCCATTCCTTAGTCAGGAATGACGGGGTTTTCTCTGCTGGTCGGGCTGACAGGATTTGAACCTGCGACCCCTTGACCCCCAGTCAAGTGCGCTACCAAGCTGCGCTACAGCCCGTTAGTCCCGCCGTTCTCCGCTGGGAAGACCCCCGGTTTCTCTCCAGGATTTCTTCCAAGCAGTCCGGCCGAACCACCTCCAAAAGCTTACACGATGCCGGAGGGTGCCTGTGACAATTTCATGCCGTCACAGCCAGGTGTGTCGGAATTAACGTTTCTTGCCACGCTTTTCACGCACACGCATGTTGACCTCGATCGGCGTGCCTTCGAATCCGAAGGTCTCGCGGAGGCGCCGGGTGATGAAGCGGCGGTATCCGGGATCGAGGAATCCGGTGGTGAAGAGCACGAACTTCGGCGGCCGGCTCGAGGCCTGGGTACCGAAGAGGATGCGGGGCTGCTTGCCGCCGCGGACCGGGTGCGGGTGAGCCGCCACGAGTTCGCCCAGGAAGGCGTTGAGGCGTCCGGTGGGAATGCGCTTGTCCCAGCTTTCCAGGGCGATGTCCAGGGCCGGGACCAGCCGGTCCTTGTGCCAGCCGGTCTTGGCCGAGATATTCACGCGCGGCGCCCAGGCCACGTGGGCCAGGTCCTGCTCGATTTCGCGTTCCAGGTAGCGGCGGCGCTCGTCGTCGAGGAGGTCCCACTTGTTGAAGGCGAGCACCAGGGCGCGGCCGGACTCAATGGCGAGCTGCAGGATGCGCACATCCTGCTCGCTCATCACTTCGTCCACTGCCAGGAGCACGACGGCGACTTCGGCCTTTTCGAGCGCGCTCTGCGTGCGCAGGGAGGCGTAGAAGTCGGCGCCCTGGGCCATGTGCTGGCGGCGCCGGATGCCGGCGGTGTCCACGAAGCGCCACGTGCGTCCGCCGAGTTCAATGAATTCATCGACCGGGTCACGGGTGGTGCCGGCGGTGTTGTCCACCACCACGCGCTCGGAGCCGGCGAGCTTGTTCAGCAGCGAGGACTTGCCGACGTTCGGGCGGCCGATCAGGGCAACGCGGCGGGGTCCGCCGGAGCGCTCCAGGCCTTCGATCGTGGAGAACTCCGGGAGGGTGTCCATGACGTGGTCCAGGAGGTCGGCCACGCCGCGGCCGTGCAGGGCCGAGACGGGGTACGGTTCGCCGAAACCCAGTCCCCAGAGGGTCGCGGAGTCAGCTTCCTGTGCGAAGTCGTCAACCTTGTTGGCCACCATGATGACCGGCTTTTTGGACTTGCGCAGCATCTTCATGACGCCTTCGTCGGTGGCGGTTGCACCCACGGCGGAGTCGACGACGAACAGGACGGCGTCGGCAAGTTCCACGGCCATCTCGGCCTGCTCGGCCACACGGGCGTGGATGCCGCGGGCATCGTGTTCCCACCCGCCGGTGTCCACTACGGTGAAGTTGCGGCCGTTCCAATTCGCCGAGTACATGACGCGGTCACGGGTGACACCCGGGGTGTCCTCGACGACTGCCTCGCGGCGGCCGAGAATCCTGTTGACCAGGGTGGACTTGCCCACGTTGGGCCGGCCGATGATGGCCAGTACCGGATCGAGCTTGACCGGACCGTCAAAGTCCTCGTCGTCGAAGTGGCCGCTCAACAGGGCGGCGTCGTCTTCGTCCAGCTCGTAGTCGTCCAGGCCGGCCCGGAGGGAAGCCGCGCGGATCTCCGCTTCCTCGTCGTCCAGGGCGGCGAGGTTTTCAGCCACCTGGTCGGTGCCGGTGGGCGTGTATTCGTCTTCGCCGGCGCCGAAATTGCCGGAGGTTTGAGTCGTATCGCTCATTGCACTTTCCTTAGGTGGTGATCTGCCGGCGTCCCGGCTACTGCTTCATGACGTTGGTGCGGGGATTCCGCGTGGGGCAAGGGCTGCCCGGTTCTTTGGATCGAGTCCTGGACGTGACGGGCCAGCGCGGCCCCGATTTCGGTTCCCGCCCTGTCCATTGAAACACGGCCGCTCTCGCCGGGCCTGCGGCTGACGTTGATGGCCCCGCCGAAGCTGACATGCAGCCGCCTGCGGAGTCCGGGTACCGCGTCCAGGTGTTCGCCGCCGATGCGTGTGCCGAGGATGGCCACCGGTACCACCGTGGCGCCGGAGTTGAGCGCCAGCCATGCCACGCCGTTGTTGATGGCGGCGGCCGCGCCGCTCCCCCGCGTACCTTCGGGAAGAATCCCGACGCACCGTCCGGCGTCGAGCAGGCTCCGCGCCGCTGTCAGGGCCGCACGGCCGCCGCGGCGGTCCACAGGGAGCTGGCCCGACGCAGCCAGCACCCGGCCGAGAAGCCCGGTGAACATCTCCTGCTTGACGAGGATGTGCATGGGCCGGGGCGAAGCGCCGAACATGAGGGGCCCGTCGAGGAAGCTGATGTGGTTTCCGGCGAAGATTACCGGGCCCGTGGCCGGCACGTTGGCCCGTCCCGTCACCGAAGTCCGGTAGGCGACGTGGTCCAGCAGCCAGCCCACGGGCCGACTCCACGCCGTCGTCCACCGCCCCGGCACGGCCGGCTGCGGATCAGTCACCCTTGGTGACCTTGTGGTTGATGACGCGGTCCACGATGTCGAGGGCGGTCTGAACCGTCTCGTCAAAGTCCAGTTCGGAGGAGTCCAGGGTGACGACGCCGTCGGCGGCCGTGGTGAAGTTCACTACGGTGGAGTCCTTGGCGTCGCGGTGGGTGACCTGGGCGGCCAACTGCTCGGCGTTCTGGCTGCCGCCGAGCTGGATCCCCCGACGTCGCAGCCTGGCTTCCTCGCTGGCGGTCAGGAGCATCCGGACTTCGGCGCCCGGCGCGACGACGGTGGTGATGTCCCGGCCCTCCACCACCATGCGGCGGTGGTGCTGCTCGATCAGCGCACGCTGGCGACGGATCAGTTCGGTGCGGGCGCCGAGGGTGGTCGCCACGGCGCTGACGGCCGCGGAAATCGCCGGCTCGCGGATGGCGAGGGTGATGTCGACGCCGCCGACGCGGACGTACTCCTCCTGCGGGGTCGTGCTGATCTCCAGCGGAAGGTCCTCGGCTGCAGCCTCAACGGCGGCTGCGTCGCCCAGGTCGGTCCCGGAATCCAGGCAGAACCATGTCAGGGCACGGTACATGGCACCGGTGTCGAGGTAGGCAAGCCGGAGCCGCCGCGCGACTTCTTTGCTGACGCTTGACTTGCCGGAGCCGGAGGGGCCGTCGATGGCGACCACAAGGCTTTTTCCGGGGCGAACCACGTTCACTGTCTCGATGAGTTCCTGGGTCATTACTGGAGTACCCGCCATCCGCGGTCGTTAAGAGCTTCTATCAGGAGGTCGTGCTTGTTGGGCAGGACGGAAATTTCCACCATGCCCACGTTTTGTCCCGAGGAATGGTCGAGGCGGAGGTCCTCGACGTTGACGCCGATCTCACCGATCTCGGTCAGCAGCTTCGCAATCTGGCCCGGCGTGTCATCCACCAGGACCGTCAGCCACGAATAGGCCTGCGGAGGTCCGCCGTGCTTGCCCGGAATCCGGGACTGGCCGGCGTTGCCTTCGCTGAACAGTTGGGCCAGGTCCAGCCGGGCGCCGGGAGCGGTGGGGGCTTCCAGGGTGCCGATCAGACGGTTCAGGTCCTCGCGGACTCCGTGCAGGATCTCCACTACCTTGTCCGCGTTCGCGCCCAGGATCTGGACCCAGAGCGTGGGATCGCTCGCGGCGATCCGGGTGACGTCCCGCAGTCCGTTTCCGGCCAGGGACAGGGCGTGCAGCGGAGTGCCCTGCAGGCGGCTGGCTACCAGCGAGGACATCACCTGCGGCAGGTGCGAGACGAGAGCCACGGCCTCGTCGTGTTCGTCGGCACCAAATTCGGACACGACGGCGCCGAGGTCGCCGGCCAGCGCACGCGCCACCCGCAGGGACTCCGGCAGGGTCTCCCCCGCCGGGCATACGACCCACGGCATGGACGTGAACAGCTCGCCGCGCGCGGCCACCGGGCCGGATTTCTCGCGCCCGGCCATGGGGTGGGTTCCCACGTAGCGGCCAAGGTC
>JBKPJW010000020.1:0-4865 GCA_046730875.1 Actinomycetota bacterium
GTCCCGCCGCGGGTATGACAGCTTTAGTTACAGATCTCCCCAGTCTCATAGCCGAACATTACAAGCGGGTTATGGAAATGAGAATGCTTCGAGGCAAAGACGAGTACCCGGGAAACGAGTTTCCCGGGACCCCGTCGGGCCGCCTGTCAGCCCTTGAATACCGGGCTGCGCTTCTCCTGGAAGGCGCGGAAACCCTCGGCGTAGTCCTCGCTCTTGCACAGCCGTGCCTGCTCCGCGTTTTCCTCTTCCATGGCTTCCCACAGCCCCAGCCGCTGGTCCCGGATGTGGGCCACGAGCTCCTTGCTGGCCCTGAACGCACCGGTGGCGCCGGTGGCAACCCCGGCCACGATGGACCGGGTGTTCTCCAGCAGTTCCGCCGCGGGCATGGCCCGGCTGAACAGGCCCTGCGCCACGGCGTCGGCGCCGCTCATGAGCTCGGCCGTGTAGATCAGGTCCAGGGTCCGGTGCATGCCAAGGCGCTCGGTGAAATACCAGTGCCCACCGGAATCGAGGGTCGCGCCGAGCTTGGCGAACGGTGAGCCGAACTTGGCATTCTCCGCCACGTAGACCACATCCGTGGCCAGCAGCAGGCCCAGCCCCACGCCGAGGCAGGCGCCCTGCGCCGCGGCGAACGTGGGCGCGGGGAAAGCGCTCATTTTCTTGAGCAGCGGCTGGACGAGCCCGCCCAGGTACGCCTGCGCGTCGTCGCTCTCCGGGGTCACGCCGGCAATGTCCCGGCCGGCGCAGAAGGCGCGGCCCTCGCCGCGGAGCAGCAGTGCGCGGACCTCGCCGCGCGCGGCGGCGTCAGCGGCGTCGTCGTACGCCCGGGACAGATCCGCGAGTGCCTGCTCGTCGAGCGAGTTCAGCTTGTGCGGGGCATCGAGTACAACCTCGGCGACGCCGTCGGCGATGGACAGGGAAATCATGGGGCTCCTTGGATTCGAAAAGGCGGTCGCCGAAAAAACCTAGACGTCGAAGTCGACCGTGACTTCCGGGGTGGTGGGGTGGGACTGGCAGGTCAGGACGTAGCCCTTGTCGAGCTCGTCCTGCTCCAGGGCGTAGTTCTCGTCCATGGTGACATTTCCGCTGACCAGCTTGGCCCGGCAGGTGCCGCAGACGCCGCCGGCGCAGGCGAACGGCACGTCGGGGCGGACCCGAAGGGCGGCGTTGAGGATGGATTCGCGGGCGTGGGTGGGGCTCGCCACCTCGCCCTGCAAGCCATCCAGCTTGAACGTGATCTTGTAGGTCTCCTTGGATTCGTCCTCGATTACAGGCCGGCCAATGTTGCCCTCGGGGCGGTCCGGCTTGCCGGAGGTGAACAGTTCGAAGCGGACGTGCTCCGGGGCGACGCCGCGCGCGGCGAGGGTGTCCCGGCACAGCTGGACGAGTTCGAACGGGCCGCAGAGGAACCATTCGTCGACGTCGTCGGCGTGGATGGCGGTGCCCAGCAGCGCCTGCAGCTTTTCGGCGTCGATCCTGCCGCTGAGCAGCGGCGCGATCCGCTGTTCACGCGAGAGCACGTGGTGCAGCGCCAGCCGGGCCGGGTATTTGTCCTTCAGGTCCGCGAGTTCTTCGAGGAACATCACGTCCATGGCAGCCTTGTTGGCGTAGATGAGGTCGAAACGGGTCTCCGGGTGGGCCGCCAGCAAGGTGCGCGCGATGGCGATAACAGGGGTGATGCCGGAGCCTGCGGCGATCGCCACGAACGAGCCGGCCTCCCCCGCCAGTTCGGTTGCCATGTCCTGCGGATGGTTCATGGAGTTCATGACGTTCTGCTCCACGGACTTGCCGTCGCGGCCGTGCTTGGAGACAAAGGCACCCATGGGGCTCATGACGTCCAGGACGTCGCCGGCCTTGAGTTCGGCGTTCGCCTACGTGGAGAACAGGCCTCCGAGGTCTTTCTTGATGGCCACCCGGATTTCGCTGCTGCCGTCCGCGAAACTGCGCGGTTCGGCGCAGATCGAGTAGCTGCGGCGGATCTCGTGCGGCTGCCCGTCGGCGTCGGGCAAGGTGGTGCGCAGCGCGACGTACTGGCCCGGCAGATAGTCGAACTGCCCGGCGAGCTCGGCCGGGACCCCGAACGTCACCTCGATGGCGTCGTCGGTGAGCCGGCGGACCTCGTCCACCGTCAGGGAGTGGAAGGACGCGCGACGGCGGCCGGTGGCTGCGGCCGACTCCGCGGCACTCTGGCGGACAACCTTCATGGAGGCACCTGTTCCTTACAAGACTTTGAAGTAGTCGAACGGTTCCTTGCAGTCCTGGCACACGTAGAGGGCCTTGCAGGAGGTGGAACCGAAGCGGGTGAGTTCTTTGGTGTTCAGCGATGAGCACTGGGGACACTTGACGGCGAGCGTGAGCCGGACCGGGCCGGCGTGCCGGGAGGCCGCCGAGTGACCCGACGGCGGGGCGATCCCGTACTGCTCCAGCTTTGCCTTGCCGGCCTCGCTCATCCAGTCAGTGGTCCAGGCCGGGGAGAGGACAAGTTCGACCCTCACGCTCGGGTACCCCGCGCGGTGGAAAGCCGCGGTGAGGTCATCCCGGATGGCATCCATGGCGGGGCAGCCGGAGTAGGTCGGGGTGATGGTGACCTGGACAGCGGGAACCATCCCGCCGTCGTCGTACACCTGGACATCGCGCAGGATGCCGAGGTCCGCAATGGTGAGGACCGGGATTTCGGGGTCGCACACCGTCGCAGCCACCGCCCAGGCTTTCTCCTGGGCGGTGTTGCCCCTGGCGGCGTTGCGGCGCTCCTCGGTTTCCGGATCGGAGACAAACATTTCCATGGTGCTTACCAGCTGGCTCCGGGGTGCTCGCGGGCGAGCACCTGCATTTCGGCGAGGATGTAGCCGAGGTGTTCGGAGTGCAGTCCGCGGCGGCCCCCGCCCGGTGTCGGCTGCACGTTGGGGACCTCGAGCTCGGCTTCGGCCAGGACCTCGCCGGTGAGCCGGTCGAAGTCCTCGCGGAGGCTCGAGGGCTGGGGCGCGGCGCCGGCTTCGCTGAGGCGGGCGGTGAGCTCGTCGTCGCGGAACAGCTCATCCACGTAGGGCCAGATGACTTTGAACGCGTGGATCATGCGCCGGCGCGATTCGTCGGTGCCGAGGGCCAGGCGCAGGACCCACTGGGCGCTGTGGTCCCGGTGGTAGTCCACTTCCTTGACCGCCTTGGCGGCGATGCCGGCCAGGGTGGAGTCGGTGGAGGATGTCAGCCGGCGGTAGAGCTCGAACTGGTAGTAGCTGACCACGAACTGCCGGGCAATGGTGACGGCGAAGTCCCCGTTCGGCTGTTCGAAGAGCGCCGCCGAGCGGAACTCGTGTTCGCGGCGGAGGTAGGCGAGATCGTCTTCGCTGCGCCCGTCCAGCCCGCCGGCGTAGCTGAGGAGGGACCGGGCGTGGCCGAGTTGGTCCAGGGCGATGTTGCCGAGGGCGACGTCCTCTTCGAGCTCGGGTGCGCGGGAGATCCAGTGGCCCAGGCGCTGGGCCAGGATCAGGGCGTCGTCGCCCAGCCGCAGGGCGAACTCGGCGACGTCTTCGCTCGGCTTCGCGGCGCCGCGGCTGACGGCAAGCGCGATGTCTTCCGGGCGGAGGGCGTTGCCGGGGGTGATGCGGGTGGCGCTGGCTCCGCTGTCCCCGGCTGCGCCGGATACGCCGACGGAGATGTCGCCGTGGCCGGTTGTTTCCTCTGAGTTCAGGGCTGTTTCAGGTGTAGTGCTCACAGGTGCTTCACGCCCTCACTCTTGGTGTAGTACGTGGCGTGGCGGTAGTCCTTGCCCTGGGGGGATTCAAAGAAGGAGCCTTTGGAATCGGGGTCGCTGGAGGCGATGGCCTCGGCCGGGACCACCCAGATGGATACCCCTTCGTTGCGGCGGGTGTAGAGGTCCCGGGCGTTGCGCAGGGCCATGGCCGCGTCGGGCGCGTGCAGGGATCCTGCGTGGACGTGGGACAGGCCGCGGCTGGAGCGGACAAATACTTCCCAGATGGGCCAGACGTTGCCGGCTACGCCGGCCGGGCGGGTCTCGGCGGCTGCGGCCGCGTTCGCCCGGTCTGCTGACTGGTCTTCAGCCTTGTCAAGGGAACGGGAACCGCTGTCTGCGGTACTGGCCGGGAACTCCGGGTTGCCGTGGGGGCTCATGCTGCAAATTCCTTCTCTGCTTGCTTCTTTGCCTGCTTTTCCGCGTACGCGGCTGCCGCTTCGCGCACCCATGCGCCGTTCAGGTGCGCCTCGCGGCGCCGTTCCAGGCGCTGGGCGTTGCAGGGACCGCGGCCGGCCAGGACTTCATGGAACTCGGCCCAGTCCAGCGGCCCGTGCTCCCACTTCTTGGTTTCCTCGTTGAACCGGATGTCCTTGTCAGGCAGCGTCAGGCCCAGGACCTTGACCTGCTCCATCATCATGCCGACAAACCGGTTGCGGAGTTCGTCATTGCTGAATCGCTTGATGTTCCAGGCCATGGACTGCTTGGAGTTGGGCGAGTCGTCATCCGGAGGGCCAAACATCATCAGGGCCGGGGCGTACCAGCGGTTCACCGCGTCCTGCGCCATCTGCTTCTGTTCGGGGGTGCCGTGGGAGAGTTCCAGCAAAATCTCAAAGCCCTGGCGCTGGTGGAAGGACTCTTCCTTGCACACCCGCACCATGGCCCGGCCGTAGGGGCCGAAGGATGCGCGGCAGAGCGGCACCTGGTTGGCGATCGCGGCGCCGTCGACCATCCAGCCGATGGCACCCATGTCGGCCCAGGTGCGGGCCGGGTAGTTGAAGATGGACGAGTACTTGGCCTTGCCGTCCATCAGGTCCTGCATCATCTGATCACGCGGCTGGCCGAGGGTTTCGGCGGCGGAGTAGAGATAGAGACCGTGGCCAGCCTCGTCCTGGAC
>JBKPJW010000021.1:0-2162 GCA_046730875.1 Actinomycetota bacterium
GCCCTCGCTCGCCTTCCGGGTTGTGGGCGAGGTGCTCGATGCCGTCGCGGGCCGGGCCGGAGCAGGGGAGTAAGGCCGCGGGGCCGGTGTCCACGCAGGCCCGGCGCCGACCCGTTACCCTTAACGAGTGAGTTTTACCATTCCCTCCCCAGCGGCCGGCACCACTTCTCCAGCAGCGTCTTCAACCGCGTCGCCAGTAGCGTCTCCAGCAGCCAGCGCAGACGCTGCTGCCGCAGCGCCCCTTTCCCCACCGGCCCAGCCCCGCACTTACCAGGTGCGCACCTTCGGCTGCCAGATGAACGTGCACGACTCCGAGCGGATGGCCGGCATGCTGGAGGCCGCGGGCTACGTTCCGTCCGCCGGTGAACTGGCCGACGTCGTGGTCTTCAATACCTGCGCGGTTCGGGAGAACGCCGACAACAAGCTGTACGGCAACCTCGGCATCCTTGCCCCGGTCAAGGCAGCCAACCCTGGAATGCAGATCGCCGTCGGCGGGTGCCTGGCGCAAAAGGATCGGGAGACCATCCTCAAGAAGGCCCCATGGGTGGACGCGGTGTTCGGCACCCACAATGTCGGTGCCCTGCCGGCGCTGCTGGACCGGGCCCGGCACAATAACGAGGCCCAGCTGGAGATCCTCGAATCGCTGGATGTGTTCCCGTCGACGCTTCCAACCAAGCGTGACTCGGTTTACTCGGGTTGGGTGTCCATTTCGGTTGGCTGCAACAACACGTGCACTTTTTGCATCGTCCCTGCCCTGCGCGGGAAGGAAAAGGACCGCCGCCCCGGGGAGATCCTGGCCGAGATCCAGGCGCTGGTGGACGACGGCGCCATAGAAGTGACCCTGCTGGGGCAGAACGTGAATTCCTATGGCGTCGAGTTCGGTGATCGCCAGGCGTTCTCGAAACTCCTGCGCGCCTGCGGGGAAATCCCGGGCCTGGAGCGCGTCCGCTTCACCAGTCCCCACCCCGCAGCGTTCACTGATGACGTCATCGACGCCATGGCCGAGACCCACAACGTCATGCCGCAGCTGCACATGCCCCTGCAGTCCGGCTCGGACAAGGTTCTCAAGGAGATGAAGCGGTCCTACCGCTCCACCAAGTTCCTCGGCATCCTGGACAAGGTCCGCGAGAAGATCCCGCACGCCGCCATCTCCACGGACATCATTGTCGGGTTCCCCGGCGAAACCGAGGAGGACTTCCAGGCCACGCTCGACGTCGTGGAGAAGTCCCGGTTCGCTACCGCCTTCACGTTCCAGTACTCGAAACGTCCGGGCACCCCTGCTGCGGACCTGCCGGACCAGCTCCCGAAGGCCGTGGTCCAGGAGCGCTTTGAGCGGCTCACGGCACTGCAGGACCGGATTGCGGCGGAGGAAAACGCCCGCCAGCTTGGCCGCCGCGTCGAGGTCATGGTGACGGCCCAGCCGGGCCGCAAAGCTGAGGAGACCCATCGCCTCTCCGGCCGGTCCCAGGACCAGCGGCTGGTGCACTTCTCCGTGCCGGCCGGCGCCGAGGTTCCCAGGCCTGGCGATCTGGTGACCGTCACCATCACGGCGGCAGCGGCGTTCCACCTCATCGCCGACCCTGCATCGGCCGAGGACTACAGCTTGCGCCGGTCCCGTGCCGGTGACGCCTGGGACCGGTCCCAGGCTGATTCCTGCGGCGCCGGCCCGGCCGTGACATCCGGCGCGTCGGGCAGGACCGGGGTGTCGCTGGGTATGCCCGGCCTCCCGGTCCGCGGCCGCTAAAGCAGTGCCAGGACCGCACAGCACAGCCCCAACAGCCGCCGAGGCAGCCCCGGCACCCGCCGCCGTCGCCCCGCAGACCACGGAGAGCGCGCCGCCGGTGATCGCCGTCGTCGGACCCACCGGGTCCGGCAAGTCGGACCTGGCCGTCTCGCTCGCCCTTGAGCTCGACGGGGAAGTCATCAACGCGGATTCCATGCAGTTTTACCGCGGCATGGACATCGGCACCGCCAAGATCACCGACGCCGAACGCCGGGGAGTGCCGCATCACCTCCTGGACATACTGGACGTGACCGAGGAAGCGAGTGTCTCGGACTTCCAGCAGCAGGCCCGCGCCTTGATCGCCGGCATCCACGGCCGGGGGAAGCGCGCCATCCTGGCCGGCGGGTCGGGACTCTACGTCCGCGCCGCCCTCGACGTC
>JBKPJW010000022.1:0-3294 GCA_046730875.1 Actinomycetota bacterium
GCTGGAGAAGTGGTGCCGGCCGCTGGGGAGGGAATGGTAAAACTCACTCGTTAAGGGTAACGGGTCGGCGCCGGGCCTGCGTGGACACGGGCCCCGCGGTCTTACTCCCCTGCTCCGGCCCGGCCCGCGACGGCATCGAGCACCTCGCCCACAACCCGGAAGGCGAGCGAGGGCTGGTAACCCTTGCGGGCGAGCATGGATGCCAGGCGGCGCGTAACCTTGTCCCGCTCCGCCCGGTCTTCTCCGCCGGAGAACCCCCGCAGCTTGCGTTCCACGAGCTCGCGGGCGGCCGCCTCTTCCTCGGCGTCGCTGAGCTGTTCCAGCGCGCCGGCAGCGATGTCCGGGTCGATGCCCTTGTCCGCCAATTCACGCCGCAACGCCCCTTTCGCGAGCTTGCGCGTCTGGGACCGGCTGCGGACCCACATGTCGGCGAACTCGGCGTCGTCCACCAGGCGCACTTCCTCGAAGCGGTCCAGTACGGCCTCCGCGATATCCTCGGGGACATTGCGTTCAGCCAGCTTGCGCGAGAGCTGCAGCCGGCTCTTGGGTGAATTCGTCAGCTGGCGCAGCACGATGGCGCGTGCCACCGCGGCGGGGTCGGCGTCCGGATCCAGTTCCGGACGCCGACTGGCGCCGCGGACTTCATCCACGGGCTGGTCGCCGCCGACAAAGCCGGGGGCAGGACTCCGTGATGGAAATCCCGCCCCGTTGCGCCGTCGGCCGTTAGATGCCGTCAACGGCCTTCAGCTTCGGTGATTCCTCGGTTTCGGCCGGGGCCTTCACGCCGACACCCAGCTTTTCCTTGATCAGGCGCTCAAGCTCGGCCGCCAGCTCCGGGTTGTCCCGCAGGAAGCGGCGGGAGTTCTCCATGCCCTGGCCCAGCTGATCGCCATCGTAGGTAAACCAGGAGCCGGACTTCTTGATCAGTCCGTGCTCGACACCCATGTCGATGATGCCTCCCTCGCGGGAAATGCCCTGGCCATAGATGATGTCGAACTCGGCGATCTTGAAGGGCGGAGCCATTTTGTTCTTGACGATTTTGGCCTTGGTGCGGTTGCCGACGGAATCCGCGCCCTCCTTGAGGGTCTGGATCCTGCGGACGTCGATTCGGATCGAGGCGTAGAACTTCAGCGCCTTACCACCGGTGGTGGTTTCCGGGGAGCCGAAGAAGACACCGATCTTTTCGCGCAACTGGTTGATGAAGATGGCCGTGGTCTTGGTCTGGCTCAGCCGGCCGGTGATCTTCCGGAGGGCCTGGCTCATGAGGCGGGCCTGCAGGCCCACGTGGCTGTCACCCATGTCGCCTTCGATTTCCGCGCGGGGAACGAGGGCTGCGACCGAGTCAATGACAATGACGTCAAGGGACCCGGAACCGATGAGCATGTCCATGATTTCCAGTGCCTGCTCGCCGGTGTCCGGCTGGGAGACCAAGAGCGCGTCAGTGTCGACGCCAAGCTTGGCGGCGTATTCCGGATCGAGGGCGTGTTCGGCGTCGATGAAGGCGGCGATGCCGCCCAGCCGCTGGGCGTTGGCCACCGCGTGCAGCGCGACCGTGGTCTTACCGGATGATTCCGGACCATAGATTTCTACGACGCGGCCGCGGGGCAGGCCGCCAATTCCCAGGGCGACGTCCAGTGCAATGGAGCCGGTCGGAATGACTTCGATCGGCGCACGGACTTCGTCGCCGAGGCGCATGACCGAGCCCTTGCCGAACTGCTTGTCAATCTGGGCAAGCGCTGCGTCGAGCGCTTTCTGGCGATCGGGGGCTGCGGCCATGATTCACACCTCTAATACTTTCTCGCTGTGGAGTGGCCCTGTAGGCCCTTCGTCTGTCATCACTGACGCTACTGGCACCCTCCGACAAAGTTGTCGATGGGTGCCGCGTATGTGGAAAACGCTCTGAAAAAAGCATATCCCCATCCGAACAGATATTCGAACAAGGGTACGGCGTGTCAGCCGACGCTATGGGTGCGGCGTGTCAGCCAAGGCCGTGGGTGGGAGGCGTCCGGCGGCCCGACCGGTGTTAGCCCCGGTGTTAGCGCGGTCCTGTGTTGTCGCGGGGTTTTACGTCCCGGCCGAGGCGGCGCTCCGGCGGAACGTCCTGGACATCACACAGGGCAAGCCAAACCTGGCGGGGAGGGATTCCGGCGCTGAGGGCCTGGTCTGCCGTGCGTCCGCCGACGCCGGCCAGGACCAGCGAGCTGCTCAGGACGCGGGAGTATCCCGCTCCGAACTCGTCGTCCATTAGCCGCCAAAAGTCACTGATTCGCACGATTAAAGTCTCTCACGGCCCGAGACTCTAGAATGGTTGCCATGAGCAACCCATCCGAGGCCACGGGAAATCCCCTTCCCGGAAACGCCAGCGCCAACACAGAGGCCAACGCCGGTGCTGACGCCTCCCTGGACGCCGTCGAGAACCAGCTGAGCCTGCTCTGGCGCCGGAGCCGGTCGATTTCCCATCAGCTCTCGCGCCAGGTCCACCCGGACATGGAACCAGCCGCCTACGGGCTGCTCAGCGTGATCCGCAAGCAGGGCCCCATCAGGCTTACCGACCTTGCATCATGCATCGGCGTCGGCAAGCCGTCTGTGAGCCGCCAGATCGCCTTCCTCGAGGGCCTTGGCCTCGTGTCGAAGGAGGCGGATCCCCTGGACGGCCGGGCACAGTCCATCCGACTGACGCCCGAAGGCGAGGAAAGAATGCACGAGGTCCAGGACGCCCGCCGTGAGGTGTTTCGGGAGCGCCTGTCGGAGTGGCCAGCCGAAGACTTGCAGGCCCTTGCCATGTACATGGCGAAGCTCAATGCCACCTACGAGCGCGATGGTTTCCCCCGGGACGAGCCCGCCTGACTCCGCGGCCCGGTGCCGCTCACGTCACACGATCCCGGCACGTCAAAGAACGCCAGCACGTCAAGGGACCCCCGGCCTCGGCCGGGGGTCCCTTTCTTATGTCTTGGGTGAGTTGGCGGTTAGCGTGCTCCGGAAAGGAGGCCCTTGGCCAGCTCGTCGTTAAGGTCGGAGTTGAGCTCCCGGTCGAGGTCGCGACCGTAGCGCTGCGCGAACTCCTGCGGGACGGTGTCTGGAACTGCGACACCCTCGGCAACCGCGACGCGGTCGCTGACTTCGCGGAGCATGCTCGAAAGCGGAACATCAAGGGCCGAGCAGATCGAGGACAGCAACTCCGAGGAGGCTTCCTTCTGGCCACGGTCCACTTCGCTCAGGTAGCCCAGGGATACGCGGGCACTGTGCGAGACTTCGCGGAGCGTGCGGCCTTGGCGCTGGCGGACATCGCGGAGT